>CADBUD010000289.1 GCA_902797785.1 uncultured Lachnospiraceae bacterium | reverse complement strand
CCGGGGTAGCAGTGCGCCAAATACGACCAAAGGGAGTATTTGTGTGCATTTTGTTGCTATGAACAGCAGAGCTGTGAATAGTAACAAAAAAACTGTAAACCTTCACAGCAGGAAAATTTGTTAAACAGAAATAAAAAAGAATTTTTGACGCAGATTCGTTTCTTTGGTAGAATAAGGGAAAACAAATCTGGAGGTGAAAAGATGGCGTTTGCTCATTTGCATGTGCATACAGAATATAGTTTGTTGGACGGTTCAAATAAGATCAAGGAATATGTGGCGAGGGTCAAAGAACTTGGGATGACAGCCGCTGCGATTACGGACCATGGAGCAATGTTCGGAGTCATCGAGTTTTACCGGGCGGCCAGGGCAGAAGGGATTCATCCGGTTTTAGGATGCGAGGTCTATGTGGCGCCGGGCTCCCGCTATGAGAAAGAAAGCAGCAGCGGAGAGGACCGGTATTACCATTTAGTGCTTCTGGCAGAAAATCAGACCGGATATCAGAATCTGATGAAGCTGGTCTCAAAGGGCTATGTGGAGGGCTTTTACTATAAGCCGCGTGTCGATAAAGAAATCCTGCAGGAGTATCATGAGGGACTGATCGCATTGAGCGCCTGCCTGGCAGGAGAGGTACAGCACCTATTGATAAAGGATAATTATGAAGGAGCCAAAAAAAAGGCACTGGAATACCGGGAAATTTTTGGTGAAGGAAATTATTATCTGGAGCTTCAAGATCACGGGATTCCGGAGCAGAAAAAGGTCAATGAGATGCTTGTGAAAATGAGCAGAGAGCTATCGCTACCTCTTGTGGCGACCAATGATGTCCACTACACCTACCGGGAGGATGAAAAGCCGCATGATATTCTTCTCTGTCTCCAGACCGGGAAAAAGCTGGCCGATGAAGACCGGATGAGATATGTGGGGGGACAGTATTATGTGAAATCAGAGGAAGAGATGCGGGAGCTTTTTTCCTATGCGCCTGAGGCTCTGGAGAACACGCAGAGCATTGCTGAACGTTGTCAGGTGGAAATCGAGTTCGGTGTGACCAAGCTTCCAAAATACGATGTTCCAAAGCCCTACACCTCGTGGGAATATTTAAACAAGCTCTGCTATGAAGGATTAGCGAGGCGTTACCCGGATGAAACACCAAAACGGAGCGGGGAGCTTAAAGAAAAGCTCTCTTATGAGCTTGAAACGATTCAGACCATGGGATATGTCGATTATTTTTTGATTGTTTGGGATTTCATCAATTATGCAAGAAGCAAAGGGATTCCAGTGGGACCGGGTCGGGGATCGGCTGCGGGAAGCATGGTTTCCTATTGTCTTGGAATTACAGATATCGATCCGATCCGCTACCAGCTCCTGTTTGAGCGTTTTCTGAATCCGGAGCGGGTCTCCATGCCGGATATTGACGTGGATTTTTGCTATGAGCGCCGTCAGGAGGTCATTGACTATGTTGTGGAAAAATATGGAAAGGATCGGGTCGTCCAGATCGTGACCTTTGGTACCTTAGCTGCCCGGGGCGTGATCCGGGATGTCGGACGGGTCATGGATCTTCCGTATGCGCGGGTAGATTCGATTGCGAAGATGATACCGACCGATTTAGGCATTACAATTGACAAAGCCCTAAAACAGAATCCGGAGCTGTCAAATCTCTATGAAACAGATCTGGAGGTCCGGGAGCTGATTGATATGTCCCGCCGTCTGGAGGGACTTCCACGCCATACCTCCATGCATGCGGCAGGCGTCGTGATCAGTCAGACATCGGTGGATGAATATGTTCCTCTTTCTCTGGCCTCTGATGGGACGATCGTGACCCAGTTCACGATGACGACGTTGGAGGAGCTGGGGCTGCTGAAAATGGACTTTCTGGGTCTTCGCACCCTTACCGTAATCGATAAGGCCATACGGATGATTCAGGAGAGCCAGCACAAAAAAATTGAGATCAATCAGATTGATTATGACGATAAAAAGGTGTTGGAATCATTGGGGACCGGAAAGAGCGAGGGCGTGTTCCAGCTGGAAAGTGCGGGGATGCGAAGCTTTATGACAGAGTTGAAGCCGCAGAGCTTAGAGGATGTGATCGCGGGGATTTCTCTTTACCGTCCCGGTCCGATGGACTTCATTCCAGCCTATATTAAAGGAAAAAATCATCCGGAGGAGATTCATTATGACTGTCCGGAGCTTGAGCCGATTCTTTCGCCGACGTATGGCTGTATTGTCTATCAGGAACAGGTCATGCAGATCGTCCGCAGCCTTGCCGGTTATACCTTAGGACGGAGTGATCTGGTGCGCCGGGCAATGTCAAAGAAAAAGGCCGCGGTGATGGAGACGGAGCGGCAGAATTTTATTTATGGAAACAAAAAGGAAGGAGTTCCGGGCTGTATTTCCCGAGGAATTTCAGAGGAGGTCGCAAAAAAGATCTATGGGGAAATGATCGATTTCGCCAAATACGCGTTCAACAAATCCCATGCAGCGGCCTATGCCGTAGTATCTTACCAGACGGCGTGGCTCAAATATTATTATCCGGTAGAATTTATGGCTGCCCTGATGACGACGGTTATCGATAATACCGGAAAGACCGCAGAATATATTTTGGTTGCCAGAAAGATGGGAATCTCCATCCTTCCGCCGGATATCAATGAGGGAGGGATTGGCTTTGCTGTATCCGGTGATTCCATCCGTTATGCGCTTTCTGCTATAAAAAACGTAGGCCGTCCCCAGATCGAGGCTATCGTAAAGGAGCGAAAGGCGGGTGGACCGTTTGAAAGCATGCAGGATTTATTTGAGCGGATGCCGCCACATGTACTGAACAAGCGGAGCATTGAAAATTTCATCAAAGCCGGAGCTTTTGATAGTTTAGAAGGAACAAGAAAGCAGCAGATGTTCATGTATCCAAGGATTTTGGATCAGGCAGAACAGAGTAAGAAAAATGCCATGACAGGTCAGATGTCACTGTTCGATTTTATGCAGCCGGAGGAAAAAAAGGCGTATTCTGTCAAACTTCCGCCCATCGGGGAATACCCAAGAGAGCAGATGCTTGCTTTTGAAAAAGAGGTTCTGGGCATCTATGTCAGCGGGCATCCATTAGAGGAATACGAAGAGTATTGGAGAAAAAATGTTTCTTATTGTACGACGGATTTCTATTATGAAGAAGAAAGGAAGGGAAGCAGGGTCAAGGATGGCGAGCGCGTAGTCGTAGGAGGAATCATTACGGAGAAAAAGACGAAGTTCACTAAAAAGAATGAAATCATGGCATTCTTAGTATTAGAAGATTTAGTCGGAACCGTCGAAGTCGTGGTATTTCCAAGAAACTATCTGGTGTACAAGGCCGAACTGATGGAAGAGGCAAAGGTATTTATCAGTGGCAGGGCAGATGTGGGAGAGGAGCAGAACGGCAAGGTGCTGTTAGAGACGGTGGTTCCATTCGGACAGACGAAAAAAGAGCTGTGGATCCAGTTTCCTGACAAGGCAGAGTATCAGAAAAAAGAAGCGTTGTTATTCGAAGAATTAAAATTCAGTGACGGAAATGATTCCGTCGTGATCTATATAAAAAACCCCAGAGCAATCAAGCGGCTTCCGCCGGCTAAAAATGTTGCAGTGACAGAAGAACTGGTAGATAAGCTTCGGGCAGAGTATGGGGAAAATAATGTAAAAGTTGTGGAAAAGGGCATTGAAAACCATAAGAAAATGCTATAGAATAGAAATGAGAATGAATTGGTCTTAAACTGACTTTTTATAGGAGGAAAAAATTATGTCAGATCAGGTAAGAACAATCGGTGTACTTACCAGTGGAGGAGATGCACCGGGAATGAATGCAGCGATCCGTGCCGTAGTACGGCAGGGAATTGCCAAAGGAATGAAGGTAAAAGGAATCAAAAGAGGATACTCCGGTCTGCTCAATGAGGAAATAGAAGAATTGACCAAGAGATCCGTATCCGATACGATTCAGAAGGGCGGTACGATTTTGCAGACGGCGCGCTGTGCGGAGATGCGTACCCCGGAAGGACCGAAAAAAGCAGCAGAGATCTGTCGGAAGCATGGAATCGATGGGATTGTTGTTATTGGTGGAGACGGATCCTTTATGGGAGCCCAGCTCATTTCCCACGAGGGAATCAATACCATCGGTGTTCCGGGCACGATCGATCTCGACATCGCCTGCACAGAATATACGATTGGCTTCGATACAGCGGTAAATACTGCGATGGAAGCCATCGATAAAGTACGAGATACTTCGACATCCCATGAGCGCTGCAGCATCATCGAAGTTATGGGACGTGAGGCGGGATATATCGCACTTTGGTGCGGCATCGCGAACGGTGCGGAGGACATTCTGCTCCCGGAGAAATATGACTATGACGAGCAGAAGCTGATCGATAATATCATTGCGAACCGAAAAAAAGGAAAACAGCATCATATCATCATAAATGCAGAAGGAATCGGGCATTCTACCAGTATGGCAAAGCGGATTGAGGCAGCGACCGGTGTAGAGACGCGTGCAACGATCTTAGGACACATGCAGCGAGGTGGAAGCCCTACCTGTAAGGACAGGGTCTATGCCTCAATCATGGGAGCCTATGCGGCAGACCTGTTATATGAAGGAAAGACGAACCGTGTCGTTGGATATATGCATGGGGAATATATGGATTTCGATATCGATGAAGCGCTTGCGATGAAGAAGGAGATTTCAGAGTACCAGTATGAGGTCAGCCGGATGCTTTCCACCTGATTTTTTTCTGTAAGATGATCCACACGGATTTTACAAGGAAAATGTCGCTTTCAGTGCCTCATGTTTGGCACAATAGGAAACGAAAAGAAAGAGAGAACAGATATGGGCCAGATGATTGCTACGACCAGAAATAAACTGGTAAAGGAATTGCTTCAGCTTCAAAAAAAAGCGAAATACCGCAGGGAGCAAAAATGTTTTGTCATCGAAGGAAGAAAGATGTATATGGAAACGCCGCCGGAGCAGATCGAACAGATCGTGGTCTCCCGGACATTTTCCAAACAGCCGGAAAATCAAGGCCTGTTAGTCAATCGGGATTATGTGGTTGCGGAGGATTTTGTTTTTGAGGCATGCTCCGAAACCAAAACACCGCAGGGCATCTTATGTGTGGTCAGGCAGCCGGAGTATTCTTTTTCTGAGCTTCTAAAACAAAAGAATCCGATGTTCCTCGTTTTAGAAGACCTTCAAGATCCGGGAAACCTCGGAACAATCATGAGGACGGCAGAGGGAGCCGGAGCAACGGCCCTTCTTTTGGGAAAGGGATGTGTCGATTTATATAATCCCAAGACAGTCCGCTCTACGATGGGGTCGATCTACCGAGTCCCGTTTCTTTATTTTGAGGATTTAAAAGAGGTTCTGATGGAACTGAAAAAAAATGACATCCTGGTCTGCGCGGCTCATTTAAAAGGAAAGAAATATTATGACCGGGTTAATTACAAAGAAGGTGGTGTGGCATTTTTAGTAGGAAATGAGAGCAGAGGAATTTCAGAAGAGCTAGTGGAACAGGCGGAGCTCCTGATCAAGATTCCTATGGCGGGCAGGGTAGAGTCTCTTAATGCATCAATCAGTGCCGGGATCTTGATGTATGAGGCATACCGCCAAAGAAGGCGGAAGGAATAAGGCAGCTGTTTTCGCTGCCGGAAAAGAAAGGAAGGATGCTTATGTTGTCATTATTATGCACCCCTTTGGGCTGGCTGGCGGTCTTTATCTTATTGCTTATTTTTGAAATCATTACGCTGGGATTGACGACAGTCTGGTTTGCCGGGGGAGCTGCGGCAGCCTTTATCGCTTCGCTGCTGCATGCCTCCGGCACAGTTCAGATCGTTCTGTTTCTTGTGATTTCTATTTTGCTTTTGATATTTACGAGACCAGTGGCGGTCAAGCTGATGAACAAGAACAAAGAAGCTACCAATGTTGACAGCCTCATTAACAGTGAAGCTGTTGTGACAGAAGAAATCAATAACGAAAAAGAAACCGGGGAGGTACGGGCAGATGGAAAGCTCTGGATGGCGAGAAGCCTCGGAGAGCAGGTCATTGAAAAGGATGCAACCGTACGAATCCGGGAAATTCGCGGCGTAAAGCTGATTGTAGAATGAAAAGGAGTGACTTAATATGGAAATTGGCATGATTTTTATATTTTTTGTTGTAATTTTAGTGGTAATTGCTTCCTGTATCAAGATTGTCCCGCAGGCACATGCGGTTGTTCTGGAACGGCTGGGTGCGTATCAGGCGACCTGGAGCGTTGGTATCCATTTCAAGCTGCCCATCATTGACCATGTGGCACGGAAGATGACCTTAAAGGAGCAGGTTGTGGATTTTCCGCCGCAGCCGGTAATTACAAAGGATAATGTTACCATGCAGATCGATACCGTTGTGTTCTTTCAGATTACAGATCCAAAGCTCTATGCCTATGGAGTGGAAAATCCGATCATGGCGATTGAAAATCTGACGGCAACGACCCTTCGTAATGTTATTGGAGATCTGGAGCTGGATGAAACACTGACCTCTAGAGAAACGATCAATACTAAGATGAGAGCCTCCTTAGATACGGCGACCGACCCATGGGGGATCAAGGTCAACCGTGTGGAGCTTAAAAACATCATTCCACCGGCAGCAATCAAAGACGCGATGGAAAAACAGATGAAGGCAGAGCGTGAGAGACGTGAGGTCATTCTTCAGGCAGAAGGAGAAAAGAAGTCTTCAATCCTTCGGGCTGAGGGAAAGAAGGAATCTGCGATCCTCGACGCCGAGGCGGCAAAGCAGGCTCAGATTCTTCAGGCAGAGGCGACGAGAGAGGCCATGATCAAGGAGGCAGAGGGTCAGGCAGAAGCGATTCTCCGCGTTCAAAAGGCAAAGGCAGATGGACTGCGGTTCTTAAAAGAAGCAGGAGCAGATTCGGCAGTTCTTCAGCTGAAGGGATATGAAGCCTTTGAAAAGGCGGCAGACGGAAGAGCGACAAAGATCATTATACCATCCGAACTTCAAAATATGGCCGGCTTTGTGACCTCTGCCGTAGAGCTCGCAAAAGGGGTTCCGGCATCAGATGCATCAACAGAGCAGAATAGATGGAAGGCAGGAGATCTGCGAAGTGACGGAAAGCCGGTGGTACACATTCCGGATCGGAGATAAACTCGTTAACGAAAACCGCTGCCGGTTTTCGCTAACGGTATAAAAATGATGCGCACGGATTTTGTGAGGAAAATGTCGCTTTCAGCGACCAAAATCCGGCGCGGCTTGGGCGCTTAGATTTTGCGGGGCCGTCAGCAAACAGGAATTGAAAATAGAAGGCAGGAGGACAATTACGTGGAATGGAATAATGCATTAAAAGGAAGAAGCTTTTTGACATTAAAGGATTTTACGCCGGAGGAGATTACTTATTTTTTGGATCTGGCAGAGGAATTAAAGAAAAAGAAAAAAGAAGGAATTACGTTCAACACCTTAAAGGGAAAAAATGTGGCGCTGATTTTTGAAAAACCATCGACCCGGACGCGCTGCTCCTTTACCATTGGCTGCATCGACGAGGGAGGTCATGCAGAATATCTGGGAAATGAAGAAATCCAGTTGGGGCATAAAGAGTCCATAGAGGATACGGCAAGGGTTCTTGGCCGGATGTTCGACGGAATCGAGTTTCGGGGATTTGAGCATGAAAAAGTAGAAAAACTGGCAAAATACAGTGGGGTGCCGGTGTGGAATGGTCTGACGGATGACTATCATCCAACGCAGATTCTGGCAGATTTTCTGACGATGCGGGAGCATTTTGGATACTTAAAGGGATTGAATTTTGTCTATCTTGGAGATGGGCGGAATAATATGGCGAACAGTCTGATGATCGGATGTGCCAAGATGGGAGTGAATTTTACCATTATTGCACCAAAGGAGCTATGGCCGGGCAAGGAGCTGACTGCACTTTGCGAGGAGTATGCCAAGGTCTCAGAAAGTTCGATTACAATTACCGATGATGTAGAGAAAGTCGCCGGGGCAGATGTCCTTTATACGGATGTCTGGTGCTCGATGGGAGAGGAAGACAAGGCAGCAGAGCGGGTAGCGCTCCTTCGGCCGTATCAGGTCAACGCTGAACTGATGGCAAAGACAGGAAAAATCTCTACGATCTTTTTACATTGCCTTCCGGCAGTAAAGGGAAATGAGGTGACAGAGGAGGTATTTGAATCCGCAAATTCTCTGGTATTTGATGAGGCAGAAAACCGGATGCATACCATTAAGGCTGTGATGGTAGCGACTCTTGGAGAACTTCCGGAATGAAGCCTGACCATGCCATGAGCTCATGGAAACAAAAGGTGATTTCCTGTTCCATTACCATCATTTTGGGAATTGTGATTCTGATGCTGTCTATTTATGCCGTCTTTCATTTCAAAGAAAGCAGATTCTTGTTTTCTATTATTTTTTTCCTGGGGGCTCTCATGTATTTTAACAGCATGAATCTGGAGCAAAAGCAGAAAAAAAAATGGAAGGCAAGAGCCTGTGGGGCAGCAGCGCTGTTTTTTTTGCTCCTTGCGCTCGTGTCAGCAATCTATCTATTTTTAACAGCAAGGTGATAAGATGAAAACAAAGATATTGACAGAATTAAAAAATTCAAAGGACTATGTTTCAGGACAGCAGCTTTGCGAAAAATTCGGGGTCTCCCGGACCGCTGTCTGGAAGGCAGTAGAACAGTTGCGAGAGAGTGGATATGGAATCGAATCGGTTCGCAGAAAAGGATATTTGCTCGTTTCCCGACCGGAGCAGATTTCTGTTGAAGAAATTCAAAGCGGCCTAAATACAAGGTGGCTTCCGGGAAAGATCTGCTATTTTGATACGATCGATTCGACGAACCGGTATGCGGATCAGCTTGGCAGGGAAGGAAAAGTAGAAAAGGATGGAATCCTGGTCGTTGCAGATCATCAGACTATGGGAAAGGGACGCAGGGGAAGGACCTGGGTCTCTCCCGCAGGAAAAAATATTTTTATGAGCCTTCTCTTAAAGCCCGGGATTTCTGTCGAGAATGTTTCAGGAATTACCCTGGTCATGGCATTGAGCATTTCCCGTGCCATGCAGATGCTGTATGGACTGCCGGTTCAGATCAAGTGGCCAAATGACATCGTATGCCGTGGTAAAAAGCTCTGCGGCATTTTGACGGAAATGCGGGTAGAAGAGAATGAAATTTCTCATGTCGTGATCGGTGTGGGAATCAATGTAAATATCGAGGAGTTTCCGGAGGAACTCAAAGACACGGCGACGTCACTGTATTTGGAGCTTCAACAACAGCAGAGTCGTTCCAGGCTGATCTGTGAGATCATGAAGCAGTTCGAGCAGGATGTAGAGCGGTTTTACCGGACGGAAAATCTGTCAGAGCTTCAGGAAGAGTATCAGACCTATCTGGTGAATCAAAATCAGGAGATCTGTGTGATTGAGCCGGACAAAAGCTATAGGGGAATCGGACGCGGAATTAACGAAAAGGGAGAGCTTTTGGTGGAGCTTCCGGATGGAACGATGAAGAAGATCTATGCCGGAGAGGTCTCCGTTCGAGGAGTATATGGATATGTATGATGAACAAAATGTGCTTTGTGTGGCAAATTCGTATCAGCAAAAATTTTATCTGAATGAAAGATTCAACCGTCTGCCAACGCAGGTCAAGGAGGAGCTGCAGATCTTAAGTGTTCTTTATACCGAGGATGTGGGCGGGATACTGACGTTGTATTTTGATGAAGATGGAAGTCTGATGTTAGAGACCTCTTCCGAGGAAAACGATTTTTTTTATGATGAGATTGGCAGCAGATTAAAGATCAAACAGCTGCAGCAGGAGCATTTGGAGCTGTTTGAAATGCTGGAAAAATATTACTTGGCCATAAAAGGAAGCTATGAGAAACATATGAAAGAATGAGGACATACATGAGGATGCAAAAGGATCAAACAGAACAGAAGCTGACGATTGGGACGGTTGTTTTGGAAAATCCATTTATCTTAGCGCCAATGGCAGGTGTCACAGATCTGCCATTTCGTCTTTTATGCCGGGAGCAGGGGGCCGGACTGCTCTATACCGAAATGATCAGTGCAAAGGCGGTCACATTTCACAATAAAAACACCATGGATTTGATGAAAACAGAGGAAACGGAGCGCCCGGTTTCCCTTCAGTTGTTCGGGAGTGACCCGGACATTATTGCAGAGGCAGCAAAGCAGCTTGAACCTCTGCCGTTTGACCTGTTCGATCTCAATATGGGCTGTCCGGTGCCTAAGGTCGTAAATAATGGAGAGGGTTCTGCCTTGATGAAGAATCCGGAATTAGTGGAGAAAATCATCAGGACTCTGACACGCGCAGTGAAAAAGCCCGTCACAGTCAAGCTAAGAAAAGGCTTTAAAGAAACAGACTCCAGTGCCGTGGAGCTGGCAAAACGGGCAGAAGCAGCGGGAGCCGCCGCCGTAGCGGTTCATGGCAGAACAAGAGAACAGTATTACAGTGGAGAGGCGGATTGGGAAATTATCCGTCAGGTCAAGGAGGCAGTCAGGATTCCGGTGTTGGGAAATGGGGATATCTATTCTGCAGAGGATGCACAGAGGATGTTCCAAATGACCGGCTGCGATGGAATCATGGTCGGTCGGGCGGCCCGCGGAAATCCATGGATCTTTTCGGAGCTTTTAGAATGGTTTGAGAACGGAAAGACAGTGAGACGTCCGACAAGGTCAGAAATCCGGGAAATGATATTGCGGCATGCAAGACTTCAGATCCAATATAAAGGAGAATATATTGGAATCCGGGAGATGCGAAAGCATGTGGCATGGTATACAAAGGGATTTCCACATTCAGCAAAGCTAAGGAATATGGTGAACCAGATCGAAACCTATGAGGAATTAGAGGGGATGGTTTCGCAGCTGGAAGCCTAACTATAGGAAACGAACCAATGTGTTATAGTAAATGCATTTATTTAATGCGTTTACTATAAGATAGATAAAATAGAAATAAAGAGGGTGTAAAGAATGGTAGATATTCGTGAAGCAACAGAAAAAGATATTCCGGAGCTGGCAAGGATCTGGGTTCTGGAAAATGAGAGAGATCATAAATTCCTGTCGGCGGGATATTTTAAGGAGCAGGAGGAAGCAGAAAAGGAAAAACTGAAAAATTCCCAGGTTCTTCTTTGCGAGAGCCACCGGCGGATCACTGGATTTGTCAGCTTGGTCGAGAATTTTATTGATGCCTATGTCCTGTCAAAGGATATGCAGGTACTAGGAACGGCGCATCAGCTGCTAGAACGAATCAAGTTGGGCAGGAAAAAAATTTCCATTCAGATCTTCACCAAAAATCAGTCTCTTTATGAGTTCCTTCAAAGGGAAGGCTTTCGGAAAAAAATGGATGTTTCCACGAAGCAGACCGGAGAAGAGGAGTTCTTGATGGAATGGGACGCCGTATATGTCTTCCTCAGCAGCTTTGAGTTTTTGAAGGTCGGTCAGGAGATCCAGAGAGCGAACTGGCAGGTCGCCTATCGGGAACTGCAGAGAATGCAGTTTACGGCAATGTCCCTTGGATTAAAACAGTTTGAGCGTCCATTTGCGAACCTGAGAAACTGTATATCTCGAAAGCAGAGGGAGCAGGCGACGAATATTTTTGCGAATATCACGGCAATCAGAGTACAGATGTTAAAGGAATGGGAAGAAAGTTAATGAATCGGGAATGGGAAAGAAGCGGAGAACTGGAGCAAAGGATGAGGGAGAATGGCTTTTCTGTCATTTATGCGAAGCCGGAGGAAATTTCTGCCTATTATAAGCAGAATTCTGCAGATTCGCTCCTGGTGGTTCTTTTTTTGGATTATCACAGGGGATTTTTTCTGTCGAGAGAGGGTTTTGACTCGATGAAAAAAAGCCTTATTCATTTGTTAGAATCATCCAAAGGGCAGCTGCCGGGGGTGACAGGGGAAGAGAAAGAAATCCGAATGTTCACAGTGGTATGTGCTGAAGAGACCGAGGCGGCGAAGCAGATGCTTTTTCAGGAAAAAAATTTCTGGCTGATAGACAGAACGACAGGGCATCTGCTGATTTACGAAGATCAGCCGGCGGATTTTTTTGGATTGAGAAGTATTCTGGAGGATTTGCTGGAGGAAGAAATCTCTTCCGATTATGACTTGTACCCGGAGAGAGATTCGATCCAAAAAAGGGATTCGGTTCGAGAAAGGAATAAGACGCTTCCGGTCATCACGCTGTTTTTGATCGCGGTCAATGGAATTGTTTTTCTGGTGACGGAGCTTTTAGGCGATACGACGAACGCGGAATATATGGTTCACTGCGGCGCAATGTTCCCGCCGTTGATTCAAAAAGGGGGAGTACAGAATCTTCGGTTCGTTTCTTCCTTGTTCTTGCATTTTGGTTTTCTGCATTTGTTCAACAATATGCTGGCATTGTATTTGTTTGGGGAAATGCTGGAAAAGCTCATAGGAAAAATGAAATTTCTGATGGTTTATTTTTTGGGTGGAATACTCGGAAATGTGGTGTCCTATGGATTTGGAGGGGATGATGTCGTTTCAGCAGGAGCCTCCGGTGCCGTGTATGCGCTGATTGGAGCGATTGTTGTATGGGTCATCTATGCTAAGCTGGGAAATCCGGTCTACGAAGACTGGACGGAAGGAGAATTCGAAGAAAAAAATCGCAAAAGACTTTTGAAAATCGGGATTCCCCAGCTGATTTTCATGCTGATCATGGTCTTATATTATGGTTCTTTTGCAGAAGGAATCGACAGCGCCGCCCATTTGGGAGGTTTTGGCATGGGGGTAATATTAACCCTGCTGGATATCTGGATCATGTGAAGGAACAGGAAGCGGATGTGTATCATATTCCTCCAGAAAAGAATGGCGTATGCCATTTTTTTTGTGGGCAATCAGCGTATCCAGATTGACATTTTCCACACTTTTAAAGATGTTTGCCTCTACAAAAGGATTGGTCTTTTTCATTTCCGCAATCATATGCTTGATTTCGATTCGTTTGGAATCACTGGAGCCATCAGCGCGGCAGGTCGTACAGGTATCGGTAAAACGACAGGCACATTGAAGAAAATGCAGGTGGTTATAATCCCGCCAGTGAAGGATATCCGCCTCCCGAATCAGATACATCGGCCGAATCAGCTCCATCCCGGCAAAATTTGTACTGTGAAGCTTTGGCATCATCGTCTGCAACTGTCCTCCATAGAGCATGCCCATCAAAATCGTCTCGATCACATCATCATAGTGATGGCCTAAGGCAATCTTATTGCAGCCGAGCTCCTGGGCTTTGTGATAGAGATGCCCGCGGCGCATTCTGGCACAAAGATAGCAGGGAGATTTTTCGATGGGATAGACGGCGTCAAAAATATCGGATTCGAAGATTGTGACAGGAATCCCCAGCTGTTTGGCATTTTTTTCAATGAGGCTGCGGTTTAAGGGGCTATATCCCGGATCCATGACCAGAAAGGTCAGATCAAAATCTGTCTTTTTATGCTTTTTCAGCTCCTGGAACAGCTTTGCCATCAGCATGGAATCCTTGCCGCCGGAAATGCAGACAGCGACCCTGTCCCCGTCCTGCAGAAGCTGATAATTTTTGACGGCCTTCGCGAAGCGCGAAAAAAGTTCTTTGTGAAATTTTTTTCGGATGCTGAGTTCAATTTCTGCCGTCGTTTTTTCTGCATAAAAATCAGAAGATGATTCCAAAGACATTTGTTTCATCAAAAATCCCTGATAACCGCCGGCCAGGCTGTATGCCATAAATCCCATGTCAGTCAGATTCCTGGCGGCTTCGAGACTGTAGCTTCCTTTGGTACAATATAAAATCAGCTTTTTATCCACAGGGAGGTTGCTGGTATCGGAAAGAAGATGCTCCCTGGGAATCGATATGGCGGAGGGAATCATTCCGTAGGAAACGGAGGCAGTATCCCGGATATCGATTAGGAGATAATCTTCTTTCGGAAGGCTTTTGAAGGTTTCAAAGGATAATTCAATGGATTCCATAGGAGGGTACTTCCTTTCTGTACTTTTTTGTGGTCAGGAACTGAGCGTTACCTGTGAATAGTAACTATTCAATCAGAATGCACGCGCAGGAAAGATCATGAGCCAGATCATAGATTTTTCCGCTGCTCAGTCCAACGACAACAGGCCGGAGGACGGAGTCAGAATTGTTTTTTACGACTCGGGCGATTTCTCCGTTGCTGAGTGTTACATCGGAATCTACAGGGTAGAGAATGACGCTGCCCAAAAAGGCTTTCATCGCGTCCATATCCAGCTCCCGGGTCATCGACATGATAATTTCCACGGCAGTTCTCTGGGACAAGCCTTTTTTGTAAGGACGCTCTGTTACAAGAGCATCATAGACATCTACGACGGTAAGAATTTTGGCATAAGGAGTGATTTTATCGGCGGTAACGCCGAACGGATATCCGGAGCCATCGATTTTCTCATGATGCTGCAGGACGGAGAGCGAGATTGCGGAGTTAAATTCCTCTTTTTCTTTTAGAATCTGATATCCAAGAGCAGAATGCTGTTTCATAATGGCAAACTCTTCTTCCGTCAGGCGTGCAGGTTTATTTAAAATTTCTAAAGGAATCTTGGATTTGCCCATGTCGTGCAATAGGCCGGCGATTCCGATATTGTAGATATCCTGCTGGCTCATCCCTTTCTTTTTGGCAATGATCATTGACATAGTCGCAACATCGACACTGTGCTTGAAAGTGTATTCATCACTGGTCTTTAGGGCGGTGATGTCCACGGCGATGGCCGCATTGTCATTGATTGCTTTTAGCAGATTGCTTGTGATACTGTTGGTCGTAGAGGCAAAGCTCTTGGAGTCAGAATTTTGATACAGATATTGAATCCCTTCTGAGACTCGTTTTTTTACACTTTCGGAAAGCTTTACCTTGGATGGATCGCTGACCCGTTGTGTGGAAATGTTCTTCTGGGCCAAAGGAGATGGTTTTGGCTTTTTTGGCTCAGGTGCCGGCTCTTCTTCTCCCTCGCTGACATATACGCCAGCAATATTTAGCTTTTGAAATGCCTGAATATAGAAATCGTCCAGAATCGTGCCACGGGCAATCAGAACACGATCCATGCGGTCTTTGATGGTCTGGTCGATTCTCATGCCTTTTTTCAGGGATGAGGTTCTTACAAAATAACGTTTAAACAATGAGTTCACCACTTTCTTATCGCTGGAGATGAGTCTATTATAACTGATTTTTTTGATTTTTCCAATCCATTTTTTGTGGCATTGACACATTTCGATGAAATATATTATAATAGGAAAGATACAGATATAAAGTTACAATTCACAGTTCTCCTCCCAGCATTCGAATTTCCCGCTGCTTCGCAGCTCTCCCGGCGCATTTGCGCCTGAAATCCTTATTATGGGAGGTTCCTGCTTTACAACAGGAAAACTAACTGTGAATCGTAACGATATAAATTATACTCATGAGCGAAATGGTTTGCCATTTGGTTCATGATAGAGGAGGAACATATGTCGAAAAAAGTAATTATGCTTGGGAATGAAGCCATTGCCCGGGGAGCTTATGAGGCAGGAGTCAGCGTTTCCGCGGCTTATCCGGGTACGCCAAGTACGGAAATCAGTGAGAATATTGTAAAATACGATGAAGTTTACGCGGAGTGGTCTCCAAATGAAAAGGTTGCCATGGAGGTGGCAATCGGAGCTTCCATGATTGGAAAGCGGGCACTTGCTTCGATGAAGCATGTAGGAGTCAATGTTGCCGCGGATCCGCTCTATTCTGTTTCTTATATCGGGGCAGATGGCGGTCTGGTGCTGGTTGCGGCAGACGATCCGGGTCTTTACAGCTCACAGAATGAGCAGGATTCCCGTGCGGTTGCCCGTGCGGCGAAGGTTCCGGTACTGGAGCCGTCAGACAGTCAGGAGGCAAAGGATTTTACTAAATTCGCGTTCGAATTGAGTGAAAAATATGACACGCCGGTCATGGTACGCACAACGACAAGACTATCCCATTCCCAGGGACAGGTAGAGCTGTGCGACCGGATTGAATTGGAGGAAAAGCCATATGAGAAAAATGTGGCAAAGCGTGTCATGATGCCGGGAAATGCAAAAAAACGTCATCTTCATGTCGAAGACCGGGAGAAGAGACTGATGGAAGATTCCTGTGACTTTGAAATCAACAAAGTAGAATACAAGGATACCAGCATGGGATTTATTACTTCGGGAATCCCATATCAGTATGTCAAAGAAGCGATTCCCAATGCATCCATTTTAAAGCTCGGTCTGGTCAATCCACTTCCCAAAAAGCTGATCGAGGAATTCGCGTCCAAGGTGGATACGGTCTATGTGATCGAGGAGCTGGATCCAATCATTGAAGAACAGGTAAAGTCCTGGGGGATTAAAGCAATCGGAAAGGAAATCCTGACGGTTCAGGGAGAATACAGCGCAAACCTGCTAAGGCAGGCCATCTTAAAGCAGGAGGTTTCCATTGATGCCGCTGCAGAGGTTCCGGTGCGTCCGCCGATTTTATGTCCAGGATGCCCGCATCGTTCTACCTTTTCTGTCCTGAATAAATTAAAGATTCATGTAGCAGGCGATATCGGATGCTATACCCTTGGCGCGGTTGCACCGCTCAATGTCGTAGAAACCACCGTCTGTATGGGCTCCGGAATCAGCACCCTTCATGGAATGGAAAAAGCGCGGGGAAGCGAATTCATTAAAGATTGGGTCGCTGTGATCGGAGATTCGACATTTCTTCATACGGGAATCAATTCATTAATGAATATGGTATACAATCAAAGTACGGGAACTGTATTGATCCTGGATAATTCTACGACCGGTATGACCGGACATCAGGATCACGCAGCGACGGGAAAGACCTTAAAAGGAGATCGCACCTATGCAATTGATCTGGTAAAGCTCTGTCAGGGCATTGGAATTGACAATGTTCAGATTGTCAATGCCTTTGATATTGCAGCATTAGAAAAGGCAGTCAAAGAGGAAACGAAAAAGGATGAGCTGGCAGTAATTATTGTAAAAGCGCCATGTGCTTTACTGGATAAATCTCCGGTGACCGTACAATATCGCATCAATCAGGAAAAATGCAAAAAATGTATGCAGTGTATGAAACCGGGATGTCCGGCCATTACGAAGAATCCGGACGGTTCTCTGTCGATCAATGACACCATGTGCAATGGCTGCGGTCTTTGTGATCAGATCTGTAAATTTGGTGGAATAGAAAAAGTAGAGTTATAGATAGAACAGTGAATCGCAAGGGAAAAAATTGTGGACCGAAAGGAAGAAAAAGATGGAAACGAAAAATATTATGATTGTCGGTGTGGGAGGGCAGGGAACCTTGCTGACCAGCCGGATTTTAGGAGGAATAACACAGGATAACGGATATGATGTAAAGCTTTCCGAGGTGCATGGAATGGCACAGCGGGGCGGAAGTGTTGTAACGTATGTCCGGTATGGAGATGCCGTCGCAGAGCCAATCGTAGAAGAGGGACAGGCAGATGTTCTGATCGCCTTTGAGCGGTTGGAGGCAATGCGCTACGCGCATTTTTTGAAAAAAGACGGAGTCATCGTGGTAAATGATGAACGTATCGATCCGATGCCGGTCGTGATCGGAGCGGCAGATTATCCGGAAAATATCATAGAGGAGCTTTCTGCTAAATATACCGTTTTTTCGGTAAAAGCAATGGAAGAAGCCAAAAAGCTTGGAAATACAAGAACCTTCAATATTATTGTTCTTGGAGTGGCAGCGCAGCATATGGATTTTTCAAAAGAGCAGTGGCTTGAGGCTATTGAAAAAAAGGTGCCGCCAAAAACGATTGAGATAAATAAAAAAGCATTTGAGATTGGTTATACTTGTTAGGTTACGATTCACAGTCCTCCTCCCGGCATTTGGATTTCCCGCTGCTTCGCAGCACTCCCGGCACATACGTGCCTGAGATCCTCATTCTGGGAGGAGTTCTAAGGTAACAGTTCACCATTATTCTCCCGCAAGGTATTTTTTGTGAGTGAAGCACAGCGAAAGTCACAGAAAATCTGAGGCAATGGGCGCGAGGTGATGCAGAATGCATCTCTCGGTGCATTTGATAAAAATATAGATTGACATTACGGCGTTTCTGTGATAACATGAAAAATGCGTCATTAGGGAACGTATGCCTT
>CADBUD010000288.1 GCA_902797785.1 uncultured Lachnospiraceae bacterium | reverse complement strand
TGCCAACTAATACCTTGGATTTTAGGTATCTTTGAGTACATTTGCTCACGTTTGATAATGTTTTTAATTACTTAATATTTTCTCCTTATTCAAAATTTTATATTTATACATCTTTTTTTGCTCGTTAGTGAAACCCAGCAAGGGTTTTCGTTATATTCTTAGGACTTTTTTACTCCAAGAGTAAGATCTTCTCCATTAATGGACCATTTTTTCGCGTAAGCATCCTCGTCCGCTTCCCTCTCTTCTACTGCCAGGGCGAGCAGCTCGTTTTGAATCTCTTCTGCGTTTTTCCTAATGATTCCATCCAGCTTTTCATTACCGATATAGGTCAGGGTAATTTTGTCCATAACTTCAAATCCAGCTTCTTTTCGCATGGTCTGAACCTTGCTGATAATCTCCCGGACAAAGCCTTCCTCAAGCAGCTCCTCAGAAAGGTTGGTATCCAAAACGACCGTGACTTCATTATCCCCGTCGGATACATAGCCCTCTACCTGCATCACATCGATCAAAAGATCCTCTTTTTCCAGAACGACCTCTGTTCCATCGACTTCAAAGCGGAGGCTTCCCTCTGTATTCAACGTATCCATCGCAGAATTTCCATCGATTTCGGAAAGATACTGCCGGATGCCGCCCAGCTGTTTTCCGTACTTTGGTCCCACGGTCTTTAGCTGAGGCTTAAAGGAATAGGAAGTAAATTCTCTTACATCATCCGTGAAGGTCATTTCCTTGACATTTAATTCCTCTTTGATGATCTGCTGATAAAATTCTCCTAATACATTTGGTCCCTTGACGAACATTCTGCCAATCGGCTGACGGTTCTTGATATTTGCCGTGTTTCTCGCCGCATGTCCAAAGACAACGATCTTTCGTACCTCGTCCATGTCAGCCTCAAGCTCTTCCTTGATCCAGTCCTCTTTTACCTCCGGGAAATCACACAGGTGAATGCTCTCGACGGCGTCTTTGTCGATACTGCGCACCAGATTCTGGTAGATGTCCTCTGTCATGAACGGAATCATCGGCGCTGCCGCCTTGGAAATCGTTACAAGAGCCGTATACAGCGTCATGTAAGCATTAATCTTATCCTGCTCCATTCCCTTGGCCCAGAAGCGCTCTCTGCATCTTCTGACATACCAGTTGCTCATATCATCTACGAATTTCTGGAGGGCGCGCGCCGTCTCCGGAATCCTGTAATTTGCCAGATTTTCATCCACAGCCTTGACCGTTGAATGAAGTTTGGACAGAAGCCACTGATCCATTACGGAAAGCTTGTCATACTCCAGACGATATTTTGTCGCGTCGAACTGGTCGATCTCCGCATACAGGACAAAGAATGCGTAGGTGTTCCATAAGGTTCCCATAAATTTTCTCTGTCCTTCTACCACTGCCTTTTCGTGGAAGCGGTTCGGCAGCCACGGAGCAGAATTGACATAGAAATACCAGCGGATCGCGTCGGCTCCAAATTTGGACAATGCCTCCATCGGATCTACCGCATTTCCGAGCGACTTGCTCATCTTTCGCCCATTTTCATCCTGTACATGTCCTAAGACAATGACATTTTTATATGGAGATTTATCAAAGATCAAGGTGGAAATCGCCATCAGAGAATAGAACCATCCTCTGGTCTGGTCTACTGCTTCGGAAATAAAGTCTGCCGGGAACTGTTTCTCGAACAGCTCTTTATTTTCAAACGGATAATGATACTGGGCGAACGGCATAGAACCGGAATCGAACCAGCAGTCAATGACCTCCGGTACCCTCTTCATCGGTTTTCCGCATTTCGGGCAGGTAATCGTCACCTCATCGATATAGGGACGGTGCAGCTCGATCTCCTCCGGACAATTGTCCGACATTTCCTTTAATTCTTCAATGCTGCCAATAGAATGCATATGACCGCATTCGCACTCCCAGATATTCAGCGGCGTACCCCAATAGCGGTTTCGGCTGACGCCCCAATCCTGTACATTTTCGAGCCAGTCTCCGAACCGGCCTTTTCCTATGCTCTCCGGAATCCAGTTGACCGTATTATTATTTTTGATCAGCTGGTCACGTACCTCTGTCATCTTGATGAACCAGGACTCTCTCGCATAGTAGATCAGCGGCGTACCGCATCTCCAGCAGTGCGGATAGCTGTGCTCGAACTTCGGTGCGTCAAAGAGCAGGCCTGCGTTCTCCAACGCCTCCAGAATCGGAAGGTCTGCTTTTTTACAGAAGGTGCCATCCCAGGCAGTGCCGCCTGTCATCTCGCCCTTTTCATTTACAAGCTGAACGAACGGCAGGTCATAGTTTCGCCCAACGTTCGCATCATCCTCACCGAAGGCAGGCGCGATATGAACTACTCCGGTACCATCAGTCAGAGTAACATAGCTGTCGCAGGTGACATAAAAGGCTTTTTTATTCTGCTTTTCGCAGATCGGTGTCGCATATGGGAACAATGGCTCATATTCCTTATGCTCTAAGTCCTTTCCTGTGTAACGCTCCAGAATCTTAGCATCCTCTCCAAGAACCTTGGTCACCAATGCCTCTGCCATATAATAGATTTCTTCTTTTCCGGAATCTTTGGAAACGGCTTTGACTTTGACATAGCTCTCTACCGGGTTCACACACAGCGCAACGTTTGACGGAAGTGTCCACGGCGTCGTCGTCCATGCCAGAATGTAAGCATCCTCTCCCTTGACCCGGAAGCGGACGACTGCGGAGCGTTCTTTTACGTCCTTATAGCCCTGCGCAACCTCATGGCTGGAAAGCGGTGTCCCGCATCGCGGACAATACGGCACGATTTTGAACCCTTTGTATAATAATTTTTTATCCCAGATTTTTTTGAGTGCCCACCACTCAGACTCGATAAAAGAATTGTCATAGGTGACATAAGGATCCTCCATGTCTGCCCAGAAACCAACAACACTAGAGAACTCTTCCCACATTCCTTTGTATTTCCATACGCTTTCTTTGCATTTTTTGATGAACGGATCTAATCCGTATTCTTCGATTTGTTCCTTTCCATCCAGTCCAAGGAGCTTTTCTACCTCCAGCTCGACCGGAAGTCCATGGGTATCCCAGCCTGCTTTTCTCGGAACCATATAGCCTTTCATCGTACGATAGCGTGGAATCATATCTTTGATGACACGTGTCAGGACATGACCGATGTGCGGCTTTCCATTTGCTGTCGGAGGTCCGTCATAAAAGATATAGGACTCGCCTTCCCTTCGTGTATCAATACTTTTTTCAAAAATGCGATGTTCTTTCCAAAATTGCTCGGTCTTTTTTTCCCGTTCCACAAAATTGAGATTTTTGTCTACTTTTTCGTACATTTCTTTCTTCCTTTCTAAAGCAGCAGATGCCCTGCTTCTCTTTAGTCATTATACGGATTCGGGGGGGAATTGTCAAGAATTATAACAAGTTTCAGATGCTTCTCATCATCCATCAGGGCATCCCTGTTCCTTCTAGAAGCGCAAACCGCGCATCATCGATCGGATTATATTTGAAATCCCGGGGCGGTTGGTTTGTTGCAAAATCTGGCGATGTAGCAAAAAATCTCAAAAAACGAAGAAACATATCATTTTTTTCTCATATAGATACGTTTCCCTGCAGCAAATAAAATCAGAATACCTAAAGCTGCCATTAGAAGCCCAAAAAACAGTCCTGACTCTCCTTCTTTTTGTTCTTCGTTGGCATCTCTTTGTTCTGCCCCGACTGTTTTTTTCCGTTCTGCATTTTTCTGTTCTGTTTTTTCCTGTTCTGTTTTTTCCTGTTCTGTTTTTTCCTGTTCTGTTTTTATGCTGTCTTTGTCCGGCAATATGATTTTTTTCCCATCTGCTAATTGAATCTGTCCGTTTGACAGATTCAATTCCTTACCCTCCCGATCAAAAATCCTTAACATCCCGTCTCCTCTATGACCGAGGTAATACTCTTTTTCCTTTTCTATTCTTTTCACATTTCCCTGTTCATCAACCGCAATCAAATGATGATCTTGATCCACTGTAATGTAAATCTTATTTTGTTCCACATATACTCCTGCATACTGTTTGGATGTATCCATCTTTTCTGCCGCCTCTGCTTTTTCTGTCGCTTTTGTTTTTTCTTCTGTATCTTCTTCTGAGGAATCCATTTCTACAGAAAAGTTCTGCTCTTCTGCTTCTTCCCTATTAGAATCTTCTTTCTCTTTAAATGAATCTTCTTTTCCTTTAGATGAATCTTCTTTTCCTTTAGATGAATCTTCTTT
>CADBUD010000287.1 GCA_902797785.1 uncultured Lachnospiraceae bacterium | reverse complement strand
CTTTAAATAATCTATCTCAGCCTGATTTTCCTTATTCGTCTCGGTATATTGGGAAATCTGTTTTGTTTGATTTTCAATCATGTTATTCAAAGCATCACTGTCATCAGAATAGAACTGATAGAACATAAGCGCATCTTGAATATTTTCTTTCGTAGCATTTTCATTAAGAACCTTTTTCCCATCTACTAATTCGTAGACCGGCTCTCCATCATTCCATATTTCATTTCCATTTGCATCTTTCGCAATATTATATACCGCAAATTTTTCCCATTCGCCATACGTAGACAAACTCTTGTCATCATTGGTATACAACCCCAGCTTGCTTAGCGCCTCGACTCCTTCTTCATTCAAAGCCACAAACGAAAAATCCTTATCTTTCCCAGAATCCTGAGCCGCTGCATAGATCCGCTGATTATTCTCATCAAAATTTACCGTCAGACCTGCGCTCTTCAGGCTCGAAATCGCATTGGCAACAGTGGACGATGCCGATAATTCGACCTGTTTCGTCGTGCCATCTCCAAATCTTACCTCAAATTTGGCATTTTTATAAAAGCCCAAGTCCTCCAATGTAGTAGACGTATTGACCGGATCCCCGGTATATGACTCAATTTTCCCACCAGTCAGATATCCTGCCTGGGAAAGCTGATCTACCTTTAACTTGTACGTACCATTAACTGCATTTGTAGAAGCCGAAGCTGTAGCCACATTAGGATTTGATACGGATGTCTTTTTCAGACGGTAAGCTGAGGAATATTTCATTGAACCCAATGTATTGGAATACAGATTGTATATCTTTTTATTTAAATCCTTCCATGCATCCTGCTTCCATTGCAGTTTGGTCTGCTGCTTTACGTAGCTGTCTTTTTTTGTGGAATAAGCTGCAACCAGCCCCTGAACAATGGAATCTGTGTCAAGACCTGATGCGATTCCTGTAATCCTAACTGCCATAGACCTCTCCTCCTATCGTTTCTCATCCACCAGCAAGCCTGCCAGCTCCCATGCTTTTGCAATCATATCCAAGGTTTTTTCCGGCGGGAGCTCTTTGATTACTTCTTTGGTCTTTTTGTCAACCAATTTGATGGTAATACGGTTCGTCCCATCATGCACACCAAAGATAGCTTCTGAATTTGTCATCTTTTTATTCATTTCGTCAACAGCTTTTTTGATCTGCTCTTCGGATGCCTGATTTGGAGACTGATTCTGTCCCTCGCTGTCCGGACCTCCCTGAAATTTCTGATTTGTCTTTGCAGAAATCTCAACCGTACTGTTTGCAATTACATGATCTGCATGCTCTACTGCACTCTGCTCTGTTTTGACCTGTTGGGCACTCTCCTTTACAACTGGTGCTGAGTTTGCCTGAAATGTCATTGCTGAACCTTTTACTGCTTCAATTGCCATAGTTTTTCCACCTCCATGTGAATTTTCGGAATTATCCTTTTTTTCCGAATCATCTTAGTTTTTTTTCGTCACTATTCTTCATCAATTTGATGAAAGATTTTCCTGCTATAAAGCAAGAAATTTCCCCTCTTCTAATTTATATCGTCCAATTTTTTTAAAAATTAATCTTTTTTTATAAGTTCTTTTAATTTTGTTATTCCTTCTGCGGACGCTGCCTCTCTATTGGACTTTTGAATCTGCTCATAAACATCTTTCCGATAGATTGGAATCTCTTTTGGAGCACTGATACCGATTTTGACCTGCTCGCCTTTTACTTCAAGGACGGTAATTTCTATATTATTGTTGATTACAATGGATTCATTTTTTTTTCGAGTTAATGCCAGCATTACTTGTCCCCCTTTTTCTCTTTTAAAATCTCATAGACAGGATAATGGACTTCAAAATCATCGTCTACAATCACCTGACATCCCTTTTTGGTATCTGTATTGATTACAATCGGCGCTTTTAGATTTACGCTCATGTCTTCCAGGTTTTGCGGAACCGTCATGATTGCCAGTACGAACCGGTTATCCGCTGTAAATTCTCCAAGGCTTGACAGATAGTCATAGTCTACCATCGGGTCATAAGTTTCATTTACTACCTGAGGATCAATTACCGGAAAAGCCAGTCCCGGTTCCTCTACTGCCTGAAGCCAGGAGATCGCAGATCTGTTCTCACTATCATAGATCAGGGTAAAATGCTTACATTCTTCAAATCCCATAATGCCGTTCTCAAAAGATAAAATCTTTTCTTCTTCAATATCTACTTTCCCAAATAATGTTGTGTTAATTTCCATGTTCTAACCTCCATTTTTATTTTAGTGCACAATAGGGGTTGCCTAACATCGGCACCCCTTTATGGTTTTACTTATTTTGTTTTAAATATAGTTCAAAAGTGATGTGGATGAGATCTTTGATGCAGCAGTAAGGGAGGCTGTATAGGCTGTGTATGCCGTCGTATAATCAATGATGATGTCTGAAATATCCCTGTCTTCGTTAGAAGATTTTAAATCCTCTAATGTTGTCTGCTGTTCTGCCATTCGCTGTTCTGTGAGTGAGAGCTGCCTTCCCCGGCTGCCGACATTGGTAATTGCCAGACTGATGTCATTTAAATGCTCATTTGTCAATGTAATTTCTTTTGCGAACAGCTTTTGCATTTTATCCTCTGCATATGTTTTTTCCCGCTCTGCCGCTTCGAGCATAGATTTTAATTTTGTTTGTGATTCATCATCCTGATACTGGAATTCTTTTAGCATGGATTTTAGCTTTGTTACTTTGTCCCCTGCATCTAGAGAACTCTGTACTGCACTGATCATTTCATCTATTTCTCTGCCAAGAGAGCTGTCCAGGACACTATCAGCCTCTGTATTTACGGTCAGATACTGGTTGAAGCTGATTTTATACTGTATTTCCTGCGCTTTCTTTTCATATGTAATGACATTTTCTTCATCTGTAATATCTTTGCAGTCAAAATACATT
>CADBUD010000286.1 GCA_902797785.1 uncultured Lachnospiraceae bacterium | reverse complement strand
TTTTGGCAGCTTCCAGAATGTTCCCTCCTGTTCTATCACCCGATCGGATAACCACGGATAGGATGGCTCCTGATTTTCTGTATCCACGTCCCGTGCTTCGTCCTGCTCTTCTTCCTTTGTTTTCTCCACGGTGCTTTTTTTCTTCCCATCCGATGGTTCACTCTCTTCTTCGTTCCGGCTTTCGTCTGTCGAAGACACATCATCTGATGAAGTCTCCATCTGTTGCTGTGCCGCATTCGCTTTTGTATTTTGGTTCCTGTATTCTGCCTCCATTGCCTCTCTTTCTTTGATCATCTTCTGATAATAGGCAAGGGTTTCTTCATCCATCGTCTGATATTCTTCTGCTGCTTCCCTGGTTTCGTCTGCATTCGTTACGATTTTTCCCTCTTTCTTTGCCGGAGCGATTCCCTCGTACAGGCAGGTGTAATCATCCAGATACAGACTGCTTCCTATATTGTTGGGATTTGCTAAAGGGACCACTGCAATCACGCTTTCCACATCCATCGTAAAGACGTTTGCCGTGACTCCATAGGTGGAAAAAGAAAGGTCTTCATTCCCAAAGGAATTGGCAAAACAGCGTTCGTTAATGCTCAAAAAGCATTTGCACGCCTGCTCGTATAAAGGATATTTTTTGTGACTGGTAAAGGAAGAGGCATCCTTGGATTCTTTCGCAATCACATACATGAACTGGAAGACCTGCGTGGCTGCCTCCAATAGCTGCTCATAGGAAGCGTCATTGACATCATATTCTAAAAACGTTCCCCAGTGCTGATAGTTTTCAAAATTGGAATGCTGGGACTTTAGATTATCCGAAATATCCAGATAGACCTTGTACAGGTTCTTGGAGGCAGGCGTAAATTTCATAGCCTCCGGAAGAGCATCCAGAGAATACTGGGACAAGCGCTCGACAAAATCCTCTACGCTCGCCGTCGCAATCTCTTCTCCATAGACCGGAATCGTATCAAAATCTGTTCCATAATCTTCAGTATATGCTCCGCTGATCCTTCCTGCCCCGCTTCTGGCAGAAGGCTCGGTACTGTCATCATCAAACCATAGGATCGGTGTACTATGCGGTCCATGCAGATTATCCAGTCTCTTATAATCTGCCGAATAATAACTTTCATAGACCTTATGTGCCGAATCATCGCTTCTTTGGCTGTCATAGACACTGCGGTAATCGGATGTCAAAACCCCGTCGAAACAGACATGATTCATGGAAATAAAGCATTTCGCGGCCTGAAGATAGAGATAATACAGCTTGGTATGTATTGCTTCTTCATAGGTCGCGCAGGACTGATAAAGATAGCTCAAATACCGGCATAAATAATGGGCTGATACAGAGACTTCAAACCGTGCCTCACTGTCCGAATGAGACTGTGCCACCTGTCCGGCAATATAATTCGGCTCCCCCTCGCCCCGGTAGCTTTCATACGCTTCCTGCCAGTTCGATGCCAGACCTGCTGCTTCAGCTGCTGCCTGGGAACGCTCTGCTGCACCGGCAAACTTAGACTTTAACAGCCGCATCGGCCCCGGAAGATGGTTCAAGCTTAAATCGATTCCTGAAACCGTGGAGTCCTCAACATTTCTAGGACACGCCATAACACTGCCTGACGGATAAAAAAGACTCCCTGCTGCCATGAAAAGAGATAGTGCTGCAGATACGATCTGCTTTTTTCGGCTTCTGTTTTTCCTATGATCTGCTGATTCTTTTTTCATATTGCTTCCCTCTTTTCCACCTGTTCTATATGGAGACCTTGTCTTGTTCCTTCGCCTGCATTTTCCTTCTGAGAACCGCAATAAAAACTTATCGCCAGCGTGTTTAAGCCCGCTGGCGACAAAGATCGATTCTTCCTTCTCTATCGTAAACGCAATGATTTCGTGGCAATTCCTTAAGATAATTTATTCTGTGCTTCGCTCTGTTCCTTTACCTGCTTTTCGATCTTGTAGATCCAGGAAGAAAAGAAGACAGCGTCATCCTTATCCTGTTCAAACACCAGCTGTGCTGCCGCCTTATTCCGATTTCCCATCATCAGATAATAATTGAATTTTCCCTCTGTATCAACATCAATATCAAATTCAATGATGATATCCGGATCTGTCAAAATCTGTTCCCGGACATTCTGCTTATGTTCAATATTGCGCACTGCCTCTTCAAATGCGATATAGAGAAAATTATCTCTTTCATATGCCAGTTCTTTTTTATTCAATGAAATAATATATTTGACCATTCCTGTTTTTTTATTGACGAGCTTATAGATTCCCTTCGGATCGACATAGCGATCCTCTAATTTTCCTTCTAACAGGAGCAGTCCAGTCTTCGTTTTTATTTTCATATGTTTTTCCTTCCTGTAAAACTAAAATAAATATAGCAACTTAAAATTCGAATTTCTCTGCAAAATATGCTTTCAGCTCCGAAATCGGTACACGCTCCTGCTCCATGGAATCCCGGTCACGCACGGTCACAGCATGATCGGTTTCAGAATCAAAGTCATAGGTGATACAGAATGGCGTTCCAATTTCATCCTGACGGCGATAACGCTTTCCGATATTTCCTCTGTCATCAAACTCACAATTGTAGGTCTTAGAAAGCTCTTCGAAGACCTTCTCTGCTCCCTCATTCAGCTTCTTGGATAATGGAAGAACACCGATCTTTACTGGAGCCAATGCCGGATGGAAATGAAGTACGGTTCTCATCTCTCCGCCCTCCAGCTCTTCCTCATCATAGGCAGCACATAAGAAGGCAAGCGTCACACGATCCGCTCCCAAGGACGGCTCAATGACATATGGGATATATTTTTCTTTTTTGTCCGCGTCAAAATATTCCATGGACTCTCCGGATACCTGCTGATGCTGGGTCAGGTCATAGTCTGTCCGGTCTGCAATTCCCCACAGCTCTCCCCAGCCGAACGGGAATAAAAATTCGATATCCGTTGTTCCCTTACTATAGAAGCTCAGCTCCTCCTTCGCGTGATCCCTTGCACGCATCTCTTCCTCCTTCATGCCAAGAGATTTTAACCAGTCAATACAGAACTGTCTCCAATAGGAGAACCACTCAAGATCTGTTCCCGGTTCACAGAAAAATTCCAGCTCCATCTGCTCGAACTCTCTGGTACGGAAGGTGAAGTTTCCCGGTGTGATCTCATTCCGGAAGGATTTCCCGATCTGTCCGATTCCGAATGGGATCTTCTTTCTTGAGGTACGCTGGACATTTTTAAAATTCACAAAGATTCCCTGTGCGGTCTCCGGACGAAGATATACGGTATTTTTAGCATCCTCTGTAACTCCCTGGAACGTCTTGAACATCAGATTGAACTGACGAATGTCCGTAAAATTATGTTTTCCACAGCTTGGACAAGCAATCTGGTGCTCTTCAATATAGTTCTTCATTTCCTCCAAAGAGAACGCATCGATGGCTTTCTCCAGCTGGATGTCATTTTCCTTATTGTAATCTTCAATCAGGTTATCTGCACGGAACCGCTCATGACATTCCTTACAATCCATGAGCGGATCAGAAAAGCCTCCCAGATGACCGGATGCGACCCATGTCTGTGGATTCATCAGGATTGCGCAGTCCACTCCCACATTGTATTTATTTTCTGTGATGAACTTTTTCCACCAGGCGCGCTTGACATTATTTTTCAGCTCAACGCCCAAATTCCCGTAGTCCCATGTGTTCGCGAGACCACCATAAATCTCAGACCCCGGGTATACGAACCCTCTTGCCTTTGATAATGCTACGATTTTTTCCATTGTCTTTTCCATTGACTTTTCCTCCTATTTGAGTTCTGCAGAATTCTGCTGTAAGTAATAACATTTATTTGTAAATAAGATACATCAAGTTCTTGCTGCTATCTGCCTTCTCTGTAATCTCGACCTGTTTTTTGGAATGGATTATTGCCGCGTCTCCGCCAATATACCTAAGCCGTCCCGGCAGCTCCACCCAAGTGGAATGATCGATGATCACAACATGATATTTTTCTTTTTCCAGAATTTCGCTTTTTACGACCTCTTCTGTTTTTTGATTCTCCTCCACCGTATAAAAATCTGAATCAAATGAATACCCTTCCTCCAACGCTTCGGCGATGGTTCCACAAAACAGGGTCTGTTCATTGAACAGGGAATAATCCTTTGATGTTGCAAAATCCAGCCTCACCCGGACAGTCTTGTCTTCGACCTCACAGGAACGAAGGAACATACTTTCCTCACCGCGTACCTGCTGAAAATCCATGACGGCATTTTCTATGTATTGCATCAGCTCATCCTTGTCATAGTAATCCTTGTCAAAATCAGATACCAGAACCTGAACCACGGCTCCCTTTTTTTGTGGAAAGATCGTATTCGTATCTGCTGTATAGGATTTTGGACTACAGGCCTCCAGCATAAGCGATACCATGAGCAGTAACAGAACGGTAAATATTCGTTTGTTATGATTTTTTCGGGCCCGTTTTTTCAACACGGTACACCTCCCAGTTGTCATTAGATATAGTAAACGCATTAAATAAATGCGTTTACTATATCATATTAATGCACAGTCTTGTCTATTATACTCTTATGTATCTAAAATTTCAAGAAAAACTGTCAAGCATCTGCAAAGAGTGGAATTCTCTGTCGATATACTTTTTGCACATCATCGAAATAATCTGCTCTAACCGGGCAAAGATCTCTTCTGACAGCCGAAACGTATAAAGTTTTTCAATTGGTGAAGAAACAATGACCTGCAGGGTATAGAGAACAGTTTCTTCTACTGGAAGAATCCTGCTCTCTCCACCACAGTCTTCACACAGGCAGCCGTCTGCCTCAATGGAAAATCTCAGCTTTTTCCTGCTTCCGCAGCGCACACAGGAAAAAAAATCCGGATATTGCCCATAAATCACCAGACAGCGGCATTCATAGATCCTGCGAATCAGTCCTTCCTCCACCGTCCCCTTTTCCAAGACACGCAAGGTCTGATACAAAAGCTTGAGCATTTCCAGCTCATATACGTTCTCATGGGTAAAATACGATGCCATCTCCAAAAAATAGAATCCATAGCAGACTTTTTTCAAATCTTCCCGAATACTTAAAAAGTAATTACTGATCTCTGCCTTTTTCACAGTATATGCGTCTCTTCCCTCAAATAGTTCAAATTTTCCAAAACTAAAGGGACTGCACTCTGCCAAAAGACTGTTTCCCTGTTTTCTGGCGCCCCTGACGAACGCACCGATCTTTCCACGCTCTTTTGTCAGAATGACCACTCTTTTATTATACTCTCCGGCATCCGCAATAGATAAGACGATGCCTGTCACCCAGAGCTCCTCTTTCATATTTTTCCTCCGGCTCTTCTGCCCGTTCCTGCCGTGTCAAAGACCTTCCCTCTGTCCTCTTTTGTTTTCTCCGGCAATAGTTCAGATAATCCGATATTCTCCCTGTCCGTTCAAAGATTTCCCACTCGTTTCTTTCCATTTTGGCTTCCTCCCATCCATCCTTTGGACGACGAATCCTATAGAATCATCGCTTTACTATAGCTTTTCCCTCTGCTCTGATTCTATGTAGGTAAGTCTATCCAGTCCCCTTAACGGATCTGGTGGCTGCCCATCTTTTCTATAGTTCCTTTGGATTATAACCAAAATTTTTCATTTGAATATCACTGTCTCTCCAATCCTTCCGCACCTTGACCCACAGCCGCAGATTGACTTTTTTCCCTAACAGCTTTTCCATATCATACCGCGCATTACTGCCGATCTTTTTGAGCATCGATCCCTGTTTTCCAATGATGATTCCTTTATGGGAATCCCTCTCACAGATAATCGAAGCCTCAATATCAATAAGCTCTTTTTTCCCTTTTCTTGGCTTCATCTGCTCGATCGTTACGGCAATTCCATGTGGAATTTCTTCCGAAAGCGCATGAAGCGCCTTTTCCCTGATCATCTCCGCCACGATCTGACGCACCGGCTGATCTGTGATCGTATCCTCTTCGTAAAACATGGGTCCCTCCGGAAGATACGCAAAAATCTGATCGATCAATTCCGCCACGCCATCTCCCTCTCTTGCACTGACCGGAACGATTTCCGCGAACTCATGCTGCTTGCGATAGGTATCAATACAAAGGAACACATCTTCCTGTTTTACCATATCGATCTTATTGATCACCAGAATGACCGGTTTTGTTTCTTTTTTCAGCTGCTCTAGGATATGGCGTTCCCCCGCTCCAATAAAGCTACTCGGCTCGACCAGCCAGAGAATGACATCCACATCCGACAGCGTCCCTTCTGCCGCATGCACCATGTATTCTCCCAGCTTGTTCTTTGCCTTATGGATTCCCGGCGTGTCCAAAAAAACAATCTGTCCCCGTTCCTCCGTCAATACGGTCTGGATTCGGTTCCTTGTCGTCTGGGGCTTATTCGAAGTGATTGCAATCTTCTGCCCGATCATTTGATTCATCAGCGTAGATTTTCCTACATTGGGTCTGCCGATGATCGTTGCGAATCCAGATTTTTTATTTTTCGTATCCATTTTTTATTCCTCTTTCTCCTCGCCGCCGAACAAATCCTCGATTCGGTCGAACAGCTCTGCCTGTTCTTTGATTTTTTCCTCATTTCCAATGACACAGAGCGCTCCTGTCTCAAGCACTGCCTCGACAATCGGCTTCATCCTTCTGATATCTTCCTTGGTCACATTTAAAATCTGTTCCCTGTACCGATCTATGCTTTCCGCCGTTGTCCGGGTCAATTCCAGAGAAAGCCCCCGTTCTCCTTCTCCACAAGGTGTCTCCGGCATATCGATGTCACTGAATGTCCCAATGACATATTTTGTCATTTCACGCTCATCTGCATCGAACTTCTCCAAATACTCCGGAATCTGCTCATATATTTCATTCGTCTCTGCCAGCTTTGGATCCCGGTAGGATACAAAATACGCATTTCCATTTCTTTGGAATTTGTTCATACAGCCATAGGCTCCTCCCAGAACCCTGACCCTGTTCCATAAATAATCATAGCTCAAAATGGTCTTTAGCACCAGAAGCGTACCATAATCAGATTTTCCTTTTTCAAAGAAATTTCCGCAACGTGCCACGTACTGCACCTTCGAAGCCGAGGCAAAACCAACGTTTTCTTTTTTTAATGTAATCGTTAGATGATGATCCCTTGGCGCTGTTTCCCACAGTCCCCCATCAAAGCCGGCAATCTCTTCTTCGATTCCTTCCAATCCCTCTTTATCACAGGTGAGATTGATCATATAATTATCTTTGCAAAAGATTTTCTCCATCAGTTCATACAGCTTCTGTTTCAGTTCTTCTTTTCGTTCTTCAAAATGCCGCTCTAAATCATCGATGACCCGATAGAAAGTAACTCCCCTTAGCTGCTCGGAAATGCAGGAAACCTCCGAAAAACTACTCTTCGCCCGGATTGTCGCAGCCAAATGTCCTGAGGAGGTCAGCACCATCTGCAGTCGGGACTTAAGCTGGGCGATCTGCTCATATAAATGCTCTTCTTCTTCGAAGCTTGTCGTTGTCAAAATCTCCTGCATCAGGGAGAACAGCTTCTTTCGGTTTTCATACATTGCTTTTCCGCTGCAGATACATTTAAATTCATATTCATTCTTCTGCCCCGCCACAGAAAAGCAGGTGTTTTCCCATGAGATTCCACCTGTATAAAAATTGATTTCATCCGTCAGCTCGATATAATTAAAATTTTTGGTGCTCATCCTTCCTAAAATTGTCTTTAAAATAGATATATACGGAAGCTCCTCTTCCGTAAGATGCTTTAAGTCAAAGACCAGATTCAAATATACAATTTTGTTGGTGAAAATATCATGGAACAGGACATTTTTACCTGCGATCTTCTTCCATTCATTATAAATTTCATGATGCTTCTTTGAAATATCACTTCGCTTCAGCATGGGAATCTTTTCCAGATCCTCTTTTGGCGATGGAGTGGACTGATACGCTTCAAGTTCTTTTGTCTTTTTTATCAGCTCGAATATCTGCTCCTTTTTCAAAGAATCCTTATAGTCTTTTAATCTTTCTTTCGTCTCTTTGTCATTTTTGGCGGTCAATCCGGCTTCCGGTGACAGTAATACCAGGGAGGAATGCGGATTTTGAAGCAGATATTCGCGGATCAATCCTTCGAAATAATCGGTTTCTACCTTTTCATTCAAAAAACGATAAAGCTTATCCGTTTCCAAATTTAAAAATGGATCTGCTTCGTCGTACAGCCAGCTTCCCAAAACACTCAATCCGTAAATCAGTCCTTTCGGATGATGTCCAAAATCAGCTTCTCTGCTGTGAAATTCTTCGTAATTGATTCCTGCCTGAAGCGTCTTTTTATTGATGCCCTCCTGTACAAGTTTTTCCAGTGTCGCTTGAATGACACGGCAGAACTCTTCTTTCTGCTCCTCATTGGCATCCTTGGCAATGATAGAAAACATTGGCTGTAAAATACCGCTGTCATATCCCCCCATGATATCTTTTCCGATTCCCGCACTCATCAACGCTTTTTTCAAGATGGCGCCCGGCGAAGAAATCAGGACATAATCCAAAATAGAAAAAGCAATCGAGGTCTTGGCATCCAACGCATCTGAAATTACATAATTGGCAGAAAGATAGGTCTTATCCTTCGTACTTTCCTGACTCTGGATGGAATAATGTTTTTTTAGATTCCTTGCTCTTGCAAAGGCTTCCTGCTTTGGAATCGCAGAATCGACGGTTATCCTGTCATACTCCGATAAATACTCCCGATCCAGCCACTCCAGCTTTTCTTTCATTTCCATATTTCCATACAAATAGATAAAGCTGTTCGACGGATGATAATATTTTCTGTGGAAATCCAAAAACTGCTCATAGCTTAGATCTGGAATATTCTTCGGATCCCCACCAGATTCTACTCCATACGGTGTATCTGGAAAAAGAGACGCCATGATTTCCCGATCCAATACGCCCTCCGCTGAGGAAAACGCCCCTTTCATTTCATTGTACACAACGCCATTTAAAGTAATTTCATCCTCTTCCCCGGAAAGCTCGTAATGCCATCCCTCCTGCCGGAAGATTTTTTCCTCCCGGTAAATATTCGGATGAAACACTGCGTCCAGATAGACATCCATCAGATTCTGAAAATCCGTATCGTTGCAGCTCGCGATGGGATAGACCGTTTTATCCGGATAGGTCATTGCATTCAAAAAGGTGTTTAATGACCCCTTTGCCAGCTCAATGAAAGGATCCTTCGCCGGAAATTTTTTTGAACCACAGAGAACAGAATGCTCCAAGATATGAGCCACGCCCGTACTATCTGTCGGCGGTGTCCGAAACGCGATATAAAATGTTTTATTTTTATCCTCGTTTTCCATGGTGAAGATCCGTGCGCCGCTTTTTTTATGCAGCCAGAGGATACCTTTCGATTTTTTTTCTTTGATTTCCCTTTCCTCTATTATTTCATATCCCTTAATTGTTTCCACTCCACATTTCCTCCATTCTTTTTTTGCCCATGCTTGGTTACGATTCATCGTCAATTTGATAAGCAAAAGCGATTTGTCGCGCTTGCGCGTAAGAAACTGTTTTATTGATCAGATTTTCCTGCTGTGAAGCTTAGACCCTCTCCCAAAATAAGGATTTCCGGCTCAAATGTGCGGGAGCGCTGCGAAGCAAATGCTGTGTTTCACAGCAGGAAAACAGGAAAAGGTCTGCCCTATAGCAGACCACTTCCCTTAAACAGACAAAAAATATTTTTTCCGAAGCTCATTCACCATTTTCATGTAGTGAATTTTGCATTGCTCCATCTCATGGCGATGGATATCCTCTAAACAAGGCGTCAGATATTCCGTAAAAATCATCTGATAAATGTTCTTTGCATCCTCCTGCCGATCAATATGCTTTACGATTGACGGTGCCACATCATAATACTCCCGGATGATCTCCATGCCATCCTCCTGCTTTGCCAGATATCCATCCCGGTAGCTCCGAAGAATCCGAAGCTCCATACAGTCATCCTCTTTTCCAAGACTCTGGCAGACTGCTGTCGTAATATAACACCATTTATGTCCAAAACCGCCATTGATTTCTTCATAAGTAGATACTCCCGCCTGCAGGGTCGGATAATGCTCTGTCCATTTTTTGGAAATTTTTTCTGCCAACGGTCTGCAATAATCTGTCTTGTTATTCATGATCAGCGGAATGCTGTAGGTCACAAGAATCATATTATAATTGTAGACCTCTTTTTTCTGAACGCTCTTTTGCGGAATCTGATCTGCCTGCTCTGTCACAGAAGAAACCAGCTTCTCTGCCAAAGCATCCAGGAAGCGATCCTTTTCCTCCTTTCCGCCTTCTGCCTCTGCCACATAATAGAGCAGCTGAAGATTGGAAAACATTCCACGAAACTGCTCTGTATATTCTTCGAAGGCATCCGAATACATATTTCGTTTAAAGCTTTTCAAAGGATCTCCCAGTCCCAGAACCAGCTGGGGAAACAAAGATAGTACCTCCTTGTATTCTTTACTTTCCATATAGCTTCTGGAAGCTGCTGTCGGCTTTGTATCCTGTTCCGTTTCCATGAAACCTCCTCCTACTCAAGATCATTGTCCTGATGGTGAATGTACCAATCATTCATCCCAATTGTGGTAGACCTGCTGCACATCATCATCCGCGTCCAAAAGATCTAAGATCCGCTGAATGTCTTTTAATGCTTTTTCGTCTGTGATCTCAACATAATTCTGTGGAATCATCGTCACCTCGGCACTTGCCATAGGAATCCCATCTTTTTCCAATGCCTCCCGGACAACGGAAAAGTCCTCTGGATCCGTCAGAATCTCAAAGCTGTCCTCTTCCTCCGCAAAATCCTCTGCTCCGGCATCTAACGCCATCATCATCAGATCGTCTGCCTCCAAGTCACATTCCTCCCGATCGATGATGATCTGCCCTTTTTTATCAAACATATACGAGACACAGCCTGTCGTTCCCATATTTCCATTTCCTTTGGTAAATGCGCTCCTCACATTGGCCGCAGTACGGTTCTTATTGTCCGTCAACGCATCCACGATAATGGCAGTCCCGTTCGGCCCATATCCTTCATAGGTAATTACCTCATAATTTACGGAATTGGCATCTCCTGCCGCCTTTTTGATTCCACGCTCAATCGTATCGTTTGGCATATTGTTCGATTTTGCCTTTGCGATCACATCACGAAGTTTGCTGTTATTGTCCGGATCCGGACCGCCTTCCTTGACAGCCACGGCAATCTCACGTCCGATGATCGTGAAAATCTTTCCCTTGGCTGCATCGTTCTTTTCTTTTTTATGTTTGATATTTGCAAATTTTGAATGTCCTGACATATTTTCCTCCTGATTTTATTCCAATCCAATTTTTTTCTTTGCGTTTTTCTCTGTTTTTTCCACCTGACAGCCGGTTTCTTCTTTTGAGGGCTCCGGCAGGATTTTAACGGTACGGATCATTTTGTCCATCACATTTAAGACAAAGAAACCGTATCCGCCATAATGCACCTCATACCGCTCACCTTCCTGCGGTATTTTATCGATCTTGGAAATCAAAAATCCGTTAAGTGTTTCAAATTCATCTTCCAGGCGGATTCCCAGCGCTTCTCCAACCTCATGAAGCGGTGCCAGACCGTTCATAATGTATTTTCCGCCCTCTAATGGGATAATGAACTGCTCTTCCTCATCATATTCATCGAAAATATTTCCGACAATTTCTTCTAAGATGTCCTCTAATGCCACCAGACCTGCTGTCTGTCCATACTCATCTACCACGATGACCATATGTATTTTTTGAGACTGCATCGCCTTGAACAGGTCGCTGACATTCCTGGTCTCCGGAATAAAGGTGACTTCCCGGACCAAATGAGGAATTTCCTTTAATTTTTTTTGGATATGATTCGGATTGGTATAGGCCATCAGGACATCCCTCAAATGAATGATGCCTGTGACATTTTCCAAATCACCCTCATAGACCGGGAACCGGGAATAGGGCTGCTTCTGTAGAAAATCCACGACTTCACAAAAGCGAAGATTTCCATCTACGGCCACCATGTTTTTCCGGTGCGTCATAATATCCTTTGCTTCTTTATCATCGAACTCAAAAATATTCGAGATCATCTCTGCTTCACTGGCCTGAATCACACCCTGCTCATGTCCTTCATTGACCATGGAGAGAATCTCTTCCTCTGTCACATCCTCCAAATCCTCATAGGGATCGACCCCGAACAACCGGGCAAAGATATGCGCGGTCCTTGTTGCAAGGAAAATAAAAGGATAACAGATCTTAAGCAGAACACAAATCATTCCTACCAAAGAATCCGCAAACTTTTTTGACCGGTGGGCACCGATGATCTTGGGAGCTAAGATGCAAAGAGAAAGCTGAAGATACCATACTAAAAGAAAAACCACCAGCACCTCAACAGCTCCTGCAGCCTGTTCTCCAAGCAGCGCATTTAAGGAATTCCCTGCCCGATTCTGAATCAACCGAACCCAGATTCTGATCTCATAGATTCCTAAAACCAGACCGATCCCCGTAGCCGCCATCTGAACCACGCCGATAAAGGTCTTTGGAAACTCTACGATCTGCTGCAGCTTCGCTGCTCTTTCCTCGCCCCCTTCTGCCCGTTTCTTTAGCTCTGATTCATTTAGATTCTGTACTGCAGCGCCAAATCCATAAAGGCAGAAGTTGATGATTGCCAATAGGAAAAATACAAGTAATCCCGCGACGGGACTCGCTCCATCGTCCATTCTTTTCTCAATCTCCTTTGTTTTTCTTAGACATATCTTTTCAAATATACCATCTGTCGTTTCATTCGTCAAGAAAGAATTCAACTTTTTCAGCCTTTGGGGATCATTAATAATATGTATCCAACATCAGGCTGATCTTTAATGCCCAGTCTACCTTTGCCATGATTTTGTCGTTCAAATGACAGATTTTCTCCTTTAATCTGCGCTTATCTATGGTCCGGATCTGTTCTAACAAAATCACGGAATCCCTTACAATATCACATTTTCGGCTATCCAGCTCAATATGTGTCGGAAGCTTTGCCTTATTCATCCTGGATGTAATGGCGGCACAGATCACGGTCGGACTGTGCTTGTTTCCTGTATCATTCTGTATGATCAGAACCGGACGGACTCCGCCCTGCTCTGAGCCGATGACCGGCCGTAAATCTGCATAATAGACATCTCCACGCTTGATTCCCATATCTGCCTCCAAAAAAATTAATTCGTGATCACTTATCTTCAGCTTTTCCATTTTTTTGGTTTTTATACTATTGATGACAATATTTCCGCGGAATCCGTTTTCCAAGATCGCAGGCAAATTCATAATTGAATCGTCCGGAGAGCTCCCCCAATTCTTCCATGGTGATCACTTCTTCTCCATCCCTTCCAATCAGGGTCACAACATCTTGATCCCTGACTCCTTCAATGTCTGTCACATCCACCATGAACTGATCCATACAGATTCTCCCAACGATTGGCGCTCTCCTGCCCCGGATCAGCACTGTTCCCCGATTCGACAGCTGGCGCGGATATCCATCCCCATAGCCTACCGGAATCGTCGCGATCTTTTTTTTGCCCTCCACGCGGTAGGTTCCTCCGTAGCTGACGGTTCTTCCTTCCCCCAGCTCCTTGATATGTACAATCTGGCTTTTCAAAGTCAATAAGGGCCGTAATGGTACGATTTCTTTCGATACCTCACTCGAAGGCCATAATCCATAAAGGGTAATGCCTGCGCGGACCATATCCATATTCATCTCCGGCAGCTCTATGATTCCGGCTGAATTTGAACAATGATGCATCGGGATGTTGACCTGCATCTCTTCCAGCGTATGAATCATCTGACAAAAAGACTCATACTGCTGACGGGTAAAACTTTTGTCCGTCTCGTCCGCCTTGGCAAAATGGGTGAAAATCCCTTCTATTTCTATGTGGTCCATCTGATAGATCTGCCGAATCTTTTTTGCCTCTTCCCGGTTCGCCTGAAATCCGATCCGGCTCATACCCGTATCTATTTTGATATGAATTTTGGCGTTCTTTCCCAGCCGTTTGGCTGTTTCCGACAGCTGCTCTGCCATCGACACCTTGTAGACGGCCGGGCGGATGTCCTCCCGGATCAGATCCTCATAATCTTCCTCAAAGGTATATCCCAAAATCAAAATCGTTTTTTTGATCCCTGCCTGACGAAGCTCCATCGCTTCTGCCGCTGTTGCAACAGCAAATCCCTCCAGATATTCTTCGGATTCGATTTTTTTTGCGATGGGTACAGCTCCGTGTCCATATCCATCTGTTTTTACGACAGCCATCATTCTGGTTCCCGGGCGCAGATTTTTTTTCATGGAACGAAGATTTAATACTGCTGCCTCTAAGTCTACTTCCGCATAGACTCTCGAATATCCTTTCATTTTCCCTGCCTCTTTTCTTCACTCATTTTCTGTATTTTCTTTTTTCTTTTTGCTTTTTT
>CADBUD010000285.1 GCA_902797785.1 uncultured Lachnospiraceae bacterium | reverse complement strand
TTATTTGAGTATATCAAAAGATGGCAGGTATTTCAAGTGAATAGTAACGAATCTGCTGCAGGCATTGGCCGGAAAATCGAATTTCCTTGACAGATTCAAAAAACTAACTTATCATAAAAAAAGCAGAAAATAGGAGTAAAACCCAAAAAATAGAGCGTTACAGGAGGAAACAATGTCAAAGGAATTATCAAAAACCTATGATCCAAAAGGAATTGAAGATCGTTTATACAAAAAATGGGAAGAAAAAAAATATTTTCGCGCTAAGGTAAACCCGGATAAAAAGCCGTTTACGATTGTTATGCCGCCGCCAAATATTACAGGACAGCTTCATATGGGACACGCACTGGATAATACCATGCAGGATATTTTGATCCGCTTCAAGCGGATGCAGGGATATGAGGCTTTATGGCAGCCGGGAACAGATCATGCGAGTATCGCGACCGAGGTTAAGATTATTGAAAAATTAAAAGAAGAAGGCGTGGATAAAGAAGACCTTGGAAGAGAAAAATTCTTGGAACGCGCGTGGAAGTGGAAAGAGGAGTACGGCGGACGAATCGTTAGTCAGCTCAAAAAAATCGGTTCCTCCCCGGATTGGGACAGAGAGCGCTTTACGATGGACGAGGGATGTTCCAAGGCTGTCGAGGAAGTCTTTGTCAAGCTTCATAAAAAAGGTCTGATCTATAAAGGAAACCGCATCATCAACTGGTGTCCGAAATGCCAGACCTCGATTTCCAATGCAGAGGTCGAGCATGAGGAGCAGCAGGGACATTTCTGGCATATCAAATATCCAATCGTCGGGACAGAGGATTTTATTGAGATTGCGACGACACGTCCGGAGACGATGCTGGGAGATACTGCAGTGGCAGTTCATCCAAAGGATGAAAGATATACAGATCTGGTAGGAAAAAAGGTCATTCTCCCAATAGTAAACAAAGAGATTCCGATCATTGCAGACAGTTATGTAGACAGAGAGTTCGGAACCGGCGTGGTAAAGATCACACCGGCGCACGATCCCAATGACTTTGAGGTAGGAAAACGTCATGACCTTCCGGTCATCAATATTTTAAATGATGATGCGACGATCAACGAAAACGGCGGCAAATTTCAGGGCATGGACCGCTATGAAGCGAGAAAGGCCATTGTCAAAGAGCTGGAGGAAGCAGGTCTCCTGATTAAAATCGAGGAGCATACGCATAATGTAGGAACCCATGACCGCTGTGGCACGACAGTTGAGCCGTTAGTAAAACCACAGTGGTTCGTCAGCATGAAGGAGCTGGCGAAACCGGCGATCGAAGCGATCAAGACCGGAGAGTTAAAATTTGTTCCGGAGAGCTTTGATAAAATCTATCTGCACTGGCTGGAGAATATTGGAGACTGGTGTATTTCCCGCCAGCTCTGGTGGGGGCATCGGATTCCGGCATATTACTGTGACGAGTGTGGGGAAATCATCGTTGCCAAAGAGAGTGAAGCTCCATCCGTTTGTCCAAAATGTGGATGTCAGCATTTGAGAAGAGATCCGGACACATTGGATACCTGGTTTTCTTCCGCACTATGGCCATTCTCGACGCTTGGCTGGCCGGAAAAGACAGAAGAGCTGGAATATTTCTATCCGACGGATGTTTTGGTAACAGGATATGATATCATTTTCTTCTGGGTTATCCGGATGGTCTTCTCAGGATATGAACATACCGGGAAATCCCCGTTCCATACCGTATTGATCCATGGACTGGTCCGGGATTCACAGGGACGTAAGATGAGCAAATCTCTGGGAAATGGAATTGATCCGTTAGAGGTCATTGATCAATACGGGGCAGATGCGCTCCGCCTGACCTTGATGACAGGTAATGCTCCGGGAAATGATATGCGCTTTTATTATGAAAGAGTAGAAGCGAGCCGGAATTTTGCGAATAAGATCTGGAACGCTTCCCGATTCATTATGATGAATCTTCCACAGGAAGACATTGATGTGCCTGAGCGTTCGGATCTAGATCTTGCAGACCGCTGGATTTTGTCCAAATTGAATGAATTGACCAAAGATGTGACCGAGAACATGGAAAAATTCGAGCTCGGTATCGCAGTCCAGAAAATCTATGATTTTATCTGGGAAGAATTCTGTGACTGGTACATTGAGATTGCCAAGTACAGACTGTATCATAGAGAGGAAAATGAGCAGGCGGCAAAAGGAGCCCTGTGGACCTTAAAGACGGTATTACTGCGCGCGCTGAAATTATTGCATCCATTCATGCCGTTCATTACAGAAGAGATTTTCTGCACCCTTCAGAAAGAGGAAGAATCCATTATGGTTTCTGACTGGCCGGTATATCAGACAGAGTGGGAGTTTAAAGAAGAAGAGGCAGCGTTAGAGCAGGTAAAAGAGCTGGTTCGCGGAGTCCGCAATCTGCGCAGTGAGATGAATGTTCCGCCTAGTCGTAAAGCCCATGTCTATCTGGTCTCCGAACAGGAAAAGGTAAGAGAGGTTTTTGATTCGATAAAAGATAGCTATCAGTCTCTGGTATTTGCAAACGAGATCAGCATCCAGGCTTCGAAAGAAGGAATTTCAGAAGACGCGGTTTCTATCGTGATTCCAAATGCAGTGGCATATATTCCATTTGAGGATCTGGTAGATATTGAAAAAGAGAGGGAGCGTCTAAAAAAAGAAGAAAAACGTCTCGAAGGAGAATTGAAGCGTGTCAATGGAATGCTTCAGAACGAAAAATTCATGAGCAAGGCGCCGAAGAATAAGATCGAAGAAGAACGGGCAAAGCTTGAAAAATATTCTCAGATGATGGAGCAGGTAAAGCAGAGACTTTCCCAGCTGGGATAAAGAAGCTGCTATGAGCAGCGGAGCTGTGAATAATAGTAACAGTTCACCATTATTCTCCCGCAAGGTATTTTTTGTGAGTGAAGCGCAGCGAAAGTCACAGAAAATCCGAGGCAATGGGCGC
>CADBUD010000284.1 GCA_902797785.1 uncultured Lachnospiraceae bacterium | reverse complement strand
TTTTTTCTATTGTTTTTATTTCAGCTGCATTTTCCATTTTTTGCGTAAGAAAGTGCCAGCAAAATCTCCGAGAGCTTATTTTCTGTATATTCCCTGCAGAACTTAACAAGCACCGCCTTCATATTCTCGGATATTCTCCTGAACTCGTCCAATGGCTCATATTGCATTCCGATCCGATACTCCTCATCATTTAAACGAAAGGGAAGAAAATATTTTTCAATCAGATTCCACTCCTGCAAATTCATCCACTCCCTCAATATTTTATTTTTTCGATGTATTACATGGATATTTCTTATGACAAGGCTCATGGGAAAAGAGAAAATCTGTAGAAATTTTTGATATTTTTCTATATTTAATTTTTCACAATCTGTGACTAGAATAATCTCATCAACCTCTTTTAATTGCGTTGACTGGGCCCATTCTCCTAAATTGACCAGCAGATAATCATATTCTCTGCTGTCCTCCTCCGTTCTCCCTATATAGTCTACGTTTTTGTATGTCCGCTTTTCAAAATACATACGGTTCTCTTCTGCCACCGCCCCATGAATTGTTCCGGATTCTTTTCTTCGATAGAAAATTTTAGGTCTAGAGTTTGGCAGAGCTGGAATACAGGACAGAATTTCTTGCTCATAAGAGAGATCCTCTACCAATACCCGGTAACCTAAATTATTTAAGATTGCCGCGAAATAAATGCAGATATCCTGTTTTTTAACACCTACAAAGCCAAGTTTCTTTTGGTCTCGCAAAAGAAAGCCTCCTTTCTGCTTTATCTGTTTGATCTTATTTTGGAAATTTAATACTAAGATATTGAATGACATGATGATACAATATCGATTATTGAATTGTGTTTGGATTAGATTTTTAAGATAGGTCTTATTATATCTTACTTTTGGATGTTTGTAAAGTGTTTTTTGGGACTGTGAATATACAAATAGTTACTATTCACAGTCACTATCCCGCAAGGTATTTTCAAGCGCATTTTGCTTGAAAATCCGGGGCATCAGTGCGCCAAATACGACCGAAGGAAGTATTTGTATGCATTCTGCATCATCTCGCGCCCACTGTCCCGGATTTTCTGTGACTTGGTTATTCCATTATCCCGCCTGCTCCTCAGCCGGCGGCTCGATTTTCACCTTCTTGACCTTCTTCATCTTCCCATCCTTTCCGCAGGAATACACGTACTGCTTCCAGATTATCCGGCATTTGGTATACATGATTCCGTCCTCACCAAAATAGTACAGTCCGGAACCAATCTTTACCATTTTGTTTTTTATCACATGGCCTTTTTTATCTGTGCAATACGTCAATCCGTCAATTGTGATCCGCTTTGACTTGACCAGCTGGCCTTTTTTTCCGAAGCAGTAATGATATTTTCCGATCCATAGCTTTTGGTTGACTGCCAGCTCTCCATTCTCTTTCACGGCATAGGTCGCATTCCGTATCTTTTTGAGTGCCGGAACGGAATCTGCCACCAGAAGCCTTCCTTTTTTATTGAAATAGTATTTTTTTTCATTGATCACTACGAACTTATCCTTGACCATCTTTCCCTTAGAATTAAAATAATATTGATTATCCCCAATTGTGACCTTTCTGCTTTCGATTCTTCGTCCTGCCGAATCAAAAGCATAGGTCGCTGTGCCGATGGTCTTCTTTTTGGGCTCTGTATCTCCTCTTACCATTTTCCCATTCTGATCAAAATAGTAATAATGGGAATCTAATTTCATCATGACCGCTTTCTGCATGATTCCATTCTGGTTGAAATAATATTTCTGATGATTCACAGAAATACACTTTCCACAGACAATTTCTCCTGTTTTTTTTACGGCATAGGTGTTCCCCTCTATGCTCTTTAACTCCGTTCCATCTCTTCCCTGAAGACAGATGCCATTTCCGTCAAAATAATATCTGATTCCATCAATGGTCAAAAAACCAGTCAGCATAATAGAGAACTGGTTTCCGTTCAAAAAGGTGAAATAACGTTTTCCTTCCTCATAGCTCTTCCATAGACTCAGCTCCCCCGTATTTTTAAAGCTTCCAAATTCCATGATGCCATTGGAAAAATACATCTTGACTCCGTTTAAGGTCTGAATCCCCTGCAGCGGCTGTCCCTCTCCATCAAGAAAAAACCGTTCTGCCGTAATATACTGTCCGTCTCCTCCCGAGATCTCATTCCATCCAACAAGCAGATTTTCCGGTTGTACGGAGGAATAGTACATTTTGATTGTGTCATTTTCAATATGATAGATCAACGTCTTTTTGTTTCTTCCTGTCATATAGCAGATGCCATATTTTCTGGCATTCCGAAAAGCCGGGAATGTCGTCCAGCATCCTGTTGTCTCATCAATTTTGTCGATTCCACAGCTGGAGGCAAAGGAATAAGATGGGGCGATCATGGATAGCAGGGATGCTGTGTTCCCATTTCCTGTTCCATGATGGTTCAGCTTCATAATATCTGCCTTTAATGAAGAGCCATACGCATCCACAAGGGATTTCGCCTCTACTCCCATGCAGTCTCCTGCGGTAAAGAAACGGCGGTTCCCACAGATTACCATTGCAGCCAGAGAACGATTGTTTTCATAAGAAACATAGGTCACGGTATCGCTTGGATAAATGTCCATATTATCTAACGGGCCGATGATATCGATTTCTGCATCCCCCACAAAGAACTGACTGCCAACATTCAGCCGAATGACTTCTCCTCCGTTTGCTTCCATAAAGGTAATGAATTTATCGAATTTCGTTGGATAGCTGGCTGATTCCGGAGCTACCTCATCCGAAGGCATATATAGCTTATCAATAAAAAATCCTGCATCCCGGATCATTCGGATTCCCTCAAGATATGTGGTTCCCCCACCATAATGATCCGCATGCATATGACTAAAATATATACTGACATTCTGCACATTCAACGCTTTCAGCTGTTTTATGATAGCCTCCGCACAGCTAGGCCGCCCGATATCCATTAATAGATACTCTCCCTTTGACTCAAGCAGTACGGAATCACTTTTTTCATCCGAATTTAAATACATCGCATAAATGTTTAATGACTTTCCTGATGAATCATTCTGCGATGCCTGTACCTTTCCTGTAAATGCTGTCAGAAATACCCCAAATAAAAGCAGAAGCAGAATCCCTTTTTTCTGCATAATTCATTCTCCTTCCTAAGGAACATCATCTTGTTCCCATAAAAAGATATCATATTCCTGCGAAATGATTAAAATGTGATATCTCCCGCTTTGCTATTACTCTCCCTTTCACATCACAGAACCAGATCTGATTTCTCCACAAAAATCTCCGTCCCCGGAACAGTTCCCCGTTTTCCCCAAAATAGTAACGTTCTTCTCCGATTCTTACCATTTTATCCTTCATCACTCTGCCAAACCGATCTGTCGCATAGGTCCGGTTCTTTACCGTGATCATTTTCTGTTTTGCCAGCCTTCCCCGGTCGTCAAAACAATACCAGCTTCCGGCGATCCAAAGCTTTTGATCTGACGCCAGCTCACCACTCATTAGAACTGCATAAGAATATTTCCCGATTTTTCTCAAATCCGGTCTTGCCTTCGCTCTTGCCATCGTTCCTTTTCTGGTAAAATAATATCGTTTTTTAGAAAGCAGTACGACACGATCTTTTATCATCCTGCCCTTGGCATCAAAGCAATACCATTCCCCTCCGATCAACAGCTTTTCTTTTGCTATTCTGCGCCCCCTTTTATCAAATGCATAGGTCTTTCCCTGATACTCTACAAGAGCCGGCTCTTTTCTTCCCCGAACCATACGTCCATTTTTTCCAAAATAATAATAATGGTTTTTAATCTGGAGCAACTTGGAGGTCTGTAAGACACCATACTTATCTAGATAGTACTTTCCCCGTTTTATTTTTACACATTGGTCGCAGAGAATCTCTCCCGTTTCCGTCACGGCATATGTTTTCTTTTTGATTTTTTTTAAGGCAGTCCCACTCTTAGACTGCAGGCAGATCCCCTTTTTGTCAAAATAATATTTCGTTCCGTCCAGACTGCGAAATCCGGTATACATTTTCGCGTAGGAGCGATTCGTAAGACGGCGGAAGCACCGCTTTCCCTCCGGATAGTAGCTCCATGGAATCAGATTTCCCATGCTGTCATAGCTTCCATAGTCCATAACGCCATGATTGATATACATTTTGACCCCATCCAGCTTTTTCACTCCATGAAAGGGCTGTCCCTCGGAATCCAGATAGATCTGCTCTGTTCCAACCTGAGTCCCATTCCCTCCCGAGATTTCATTCCAGCCGGTCAGAAGATTTTCCGGAGCGAGAGAATTATAATACATCTGGATCTTATCATTTTCTATGTGATAAATCATGGTGTTCCCATAGTTTCTTCCTACCATAAAGCAGATTCCATACTTGCGTGCCTGTTCAAAAGCCCTGAACGTGACCCATTTCCCAGTCACCGGATCGGCTTTATCGATTCCGCAGCTGGATGCAAAGGAGTAAGCCGGCGCGACAGCCTGTAAAAGCTCCGGCGTGTTCCCGCTCCCGGTTCCATGGTGGTTCAATTTCATGATGTCAGCTTTTAGGGAGGAACCATAAGCATTCAAAAGGCTTCGTACTTCGTAGGAATTGCAGTCTCCGGCCGTAAAGAACCGTTTTGTTCCGCAGGTCACCATTGCTGCCAGAGAACGGCTGTTCTCATAATCCACATAGGATACGGTACCTCCCACATGCACATCCGAAGCTTCCAAGGGGCCGATGATATCAATTCTGGCGTCTCCTACCACAATCTGACTTCCCAGACGCAGCCGAATGACTTCTCCTCCGTTTTCTTCCATAAATCGGGTGAACTGTGAAAATTTATAACCATAGGTAATAGACTCCGGTGCAACGTCGTCTGCTGGCATATACAGCCGGTCGATCTGAATCCCCCCTGCCTTCAGTCTGCGGATTCCCTCTAAATTTCCTTTTCCGCCCCCGAAATGGTCAGCATGCATGTGACTGAAATAGATGCTGACCTGATGGATATTCAATGCGTTCAGCTGGGCAATGATGGCATCTGCCGCATTCGCTTTTCCAATATCCATCAAAAGACATTCTCCCTTTGATTCTAATAATACACAATCACTTTTTTCACTAATATTCAAATACAGTGCGTAGATATTTAAGGTTTCTCCTTCTGCCTGTACCGGAAGAGCTGATATGCTCCATCCTGCTAATAAAACGAGTAAAAACAGAAGAAAAACCGTCCGGTTCTCTACACGTTTCATCCTCCTTCACCTCTTAACCATAAGTTCTCTCTGCCGATCAAGACATCCTCTGCCAGACAGACTGCCGGTAAAAGCCTACGCATTGTCCTCAGGCTCTGCTTTATCCGGCAGGAAACAGCCGGATATGACAAACGGAATGGATACGATCAGAGGCCATACATATCTTCCGGATAATGCGGATGGTACAATGATAAAAATCAAGATTGTAAGAAACGCATGAATCAACGGCAGCAGACGTTCTCCCCTTTTTTTCCAAATCATTCTGACCAAAAAGAGAAGGAAGACCCAGGTATAGAACGCCAGACTAAAGAATAATCCGATGCCGGGAATCTTTTGAATCAAAATAAAGATCCCGCCAAATCCATCTCTGCGCTGGAATACGTTTTGAAGATACATTCCATTTTCCTTTTTTTCGGAAAGAGGCACATTTTCCCATAAGACCCGGAATGGATTGATATCCATATTTACATAAAAAAAGGAAAAACAGGTATTCACTGTCGCGTCACAATAGGTTCTTGGATGCTTTAACAGCATTTGAAGCCATACCCTATAATAGGCCGTCAGTTCTTCTTTCGAGGCCTCCGTGTGATATAATTTTTTTACCGGGTCGGAAAGGCGCGGATCATATTTTTTTGCCAGCTTTTGATAATCCAGCACCTTGCTGATGGTCTCTTTTTCCTCCTTAGTCACCTCTTCTCCATGCTCCTTCACATATCTTGCCGTCTGCTGAAGCATCGGTCCAATCAGCTCCTGATGCCCTGCCGGCGCAACATTCCATGCTGGAAGAAAAACCGGCGTCCATAGGAACAGAACAAACAGAACCGGGAACAGACAAGAACACAGGATGCCCTTCCATACCTTGGGATAACGAATCATCAAGATGGCAAAAAGGATCAGAAGCATATAGGGTCCCTGGCTTTTGGTCAAGGAAAGCAGTAATCCTACCAGCATCATCCCGATCACCTTTTTTTTCTCCCGGAGTATCTCTCCATCAGAACGTATGACTTCATAAAGCTGAATCGCTGAAAGCAGGATAAAGATGCAGAACAGACTATCCTTTATCATACAGATGGCAATCAGCGGAAATGCCGGCATGAGTGCAGTAAACCACAGTCCGATCTGACAGAGTCTGGCAGGAAGTCCATCCTGTTCAAACCTCCACCATATATAGGCAAAGATCAGGGCAAATACGATCAACTGAATCAAAACATAGAGCGCGATTCCCAGACCAATACTTCCGGTTAAGGCTTTTCCCAGCTTGGCAAAGCTCCCAAAGATCACCGTCGTCAGATAAGGATGATGATTATGAATAAAATCTCCCTCTCCCCATGCTGTCATGGAATGGAGTCCATCATGAGTAAATAGATGAAAATATTCTAAGATCTGCATGATCGTATCCCCATTATTCGTTCCGGGAAAGAAAAAAATCTCATAAGGAAGCCAGCACAACACCAGGATACGCACCTTCTTTTTGAAAGAACCCGTTTCTTTTAACGGTGCCTGATCCGAAAGGCGAGCCTCTAACCGGTCCAGAAAATAGAACAAGGCATGAAAGAAAAGAAAACCGAACCAGAACCACCCAAAGAAGGCTAGGATGGAACGAAGCAGGAATAGGGATGAGGCGGTAATATTATCCCATCCATCCGTTTCCATAAATGATTTTCCAAGAACCTGGATGATAGAAAACACCGCTGAACACAGACTGATGATGATTGATTTTTTCTTTTGAAAGACCTGATGTTTTCTTAAATAATAAAAAGAAAAGAAAAAGCCTGTCATGATTACACAGGCGTAAAACTTGTCGTAAGAGAAAATCCTCTCAAAATAAATTTGAACTGTCCTTAGCTTCGCCTCCTGTTCCAATAAAGGATCGGCAAACAGCCTTGCCTCATATTCCATGTTGCACAAAAGCCCCATCGTGGCAAATATTGCTGCCAGAACAGCCCAAGCTCCTATTTCTCTTGATTTCCATTGTTGATTTTTCACAAAGTCCCTCCATCTATTCTCATTTTTGATGCAATGAACCGGAAATCTCCAATAATCTCATTTCAAAATCCTGCCTATTCTTCTGTCGAATTGTCTGTAGGATCACTCCAGCATAAAAAGAGAGCATCGATGCTAAAAATACAAAGCCGCAGACAATCAGTGTCGGGAACCGTTCAACCAGACCGGTTCTTTGATACTCTGTCCAGACCGGAGCAAAAAATACCGCCGATAAAAGCAGTAAAAGAAAGGCAATCACAGAAAAAAAAGCCATTGGCTTGTAAATTCGAAACAGCTGCGCGATCATCAACAACACCTTTCCTCCATCAGAATATGTGTTCAGTTTTGATTCGCTTCCTTCCGGCCGGTCACGATATTCAATGACCACATTTTCCAGATGCATATTTTTATCCACAGCGTGAATCGACATTTCTGTTTCAATTTCAAACCCTTTGGAGAGAACCGGAAAGCTTTTTACAAATTGATAAGAGAACGCCCGGTAACCCGTCATGATATCCTTGATATCTGTATGGAACAAAAAGCGGATCATAAAACGAACCAACGCATTTCCCATATTGTGGAATGGTCGTTTGTTCTCTTGATAATAGGTGGAGGACAAGCGATCCCCCACCACCATATCTGCCTGACATTTTAAGACCTTCTGCACCATCTGAGGGGCAAACTCTGCCGGATAGGTATCATCTCCATCCACCATAACATAGCATTCTGCCTCGATCTCCCGGAACATCCGGCGAATCACATTTCCTTTTCCCTGCTGGTATTCCCTTTTTACGACGGCACCTGCCGATGCAGCGAGTTCTGCTGTCTTATCGGTCGAATTATTATCGTAAACATAAATCACTGCCTCCGGTAGTGCCGCCCGAAAATCCCGAACGACCTTTTCAATCGTTTTCTCTTCATTAAAACATGGAATCAACACTGCTATTTTGTCCATAAAATGCTCCCAATCTCTTATTTGAAATAAGCTACTCCGGACTCAAACAGCTTCAGATCCTGCTCCCCATAGATATTGATAGCAACAGACTCTCCCCGTCTCTCTGCATGCGCCATCTTTCCAAGCACCCGGCCATCCGGACTCGTAATGCCCTCAATTGCCTGATAGGAACCATTGATATTCCATTCTTCATCCATCGTAGGATTTCCCTCTTCATCCACATACTGTGTAGCCACCTGTCCATTGGCGAACAAGCGGTCTAACCACTCTTTCGACGCAACAAAACGCCCTTCTCCATGAGAAGCCGGATTGGTATAAATTTTTCCCGGCTCAGCCAGAGCAAGCCATGGGGACTTATCTGTCATGACCTTGATATATGCCATTTTGGAAATATGGCGTCCAATTGTATTATAGGTCAGTGTCGGCGCATCTGCTGCCTGCGGAAGAATCGTTCCATGAGGAACCAGTCCGAGCTTGATCAGTGCCTGAAATCCATTACAGATTCCAAGAGCCAGTCCATCCCGTTCGGACAACAGCCGATGGACAGCTTCTTTGATTTTTTCATTGCGAAACACTGTCGCAAAGAATTTTGCTGATCCCTCCGGTTCATCCCCTGCGCTGAAACCACCCGGGAACATAATAATCTGCGCCTGATCGATATCCTTTTCAAATGCCTCTACCGATTCCCGGATATCCTCTGCATCCAGATTCTTGAATACTCTTGTGATGACATTCGCACCAGCGCGTTCAAATGCTTTTGCACTGTCGTATTCGCAGTTCGTTCCCGGAAAGACCGGAATAAATACGGTCGGCTTTGCCACCTTATTTTTGCAGACGTAAACACTGTCTGCATGATAGATCTCGTTTCTGACTTCACAAGCCTCGACATGGGAACGGGTCGGGAATACTTTTTCTAATTTTTCTGACCAGGTCTCGATTGCCTCATCTATTGGAAGCTTCATGGAGCCATATACGATTCTTCCCCTGTCGTTGACACGTCCAAGGGAACGAACCTCTTTGGCTGTGATCATCTCATTAATTTCTGAATCATAGGCTTTATCCGTTTCTACGACTATGCTGCCGATATTTGGCGCAAACAGCTCTTTTACGGAAAGTGAGCTGCTCAGCGTAAAGCCCAGTTTATTTCCAAAGGACATCTTGCTCAATGCTGCTGCCATTCCTTTTCCGTCAATGACGTAAGCGGATACGATTCTTCCGGACTGGATCAATTCATGGATGCGCTCATATTGTTTTTTCACTTCCTCATAGATTGGAAGGTCATATTCATCCTTTGGAAGGTCAAAGCAAAGAAGCTTATTCCCCGGTGTTTTCAGCTCTGGAGTAATGACATCCTTCTCTTTTGCAATATCCACAGCAAAGGAAACCAGTGTCGGAGGCACATCGATATCGTTAAATGTCCCTGACATACTGTCTTTTCCTCCAATCGATGGAAGACCAAAGCCAAGCTGTGCCTGATATGCTCCTAAAAGAGCAGCAAATGGCTGACTCCAGCGTCTCTTTTCCTCTGTCATCCGGCGGAAGTATTCCTGAAAAGTAAACCGGATCTTTTTGTAGTCACCTCCAGCCGCTACAATCCGGGAAATAGATTCTACAACTGCATAGACTGCACCATGGAACGGGCTCCAGCTCGACAGATACGGATCGAATCCATAACTCATCATGGTCACGGTATCACAAGCTCCCTTAAGAACCGGAAGTTTGGCTACCATGCTCTGGGTCTCTGTCAGCTGATATTTTCCTCCATATGGCATATAGACGCTTCCAGCTCCGATTGAGCTGTCGAACATCTCTACCAGCCCCTTCTGGGAGCATACATTCAAATCCTGAAGATTGAGACGCCATGCTTCTAAAACGTCCTCCAGCTTTTTGTTTTTCGTAAAAATATCCTGTGCAAAAAAGTTGTTTTCCGGCTCCGGCATTTCTACCAGAACGCTCGTTTCCTGATGTGCGCCATTGGTATCTAAAAATGCCCTGGAAATATTGACGATCTCCTTTCCTCTCCAGCTCATGACCAGACGCGGCTCTTCTGTTACTACAGCCACCTCTACCGCCTCAAGATTCTCTTCCTTTGCATAGGATAGGAAAGCTTCTACATCCTTTGGATCTACCACAACAGCCATTCTTTCCTGGGACTCAGAAATAGCAATTTCTGTCCCGTCCAGTCCTGCATATTTTTTAGGAACTTTATTTAAATCAATCTGTAAGCCAGCTGCCAGCTCTCCAATCGCTACAGAAACTCCACCAGCGCCAAAGTCATTGCACTTTTTAATCAGACGGCTGACCTCTTCTCTTCGGAATAAGCGCTGAATCTTTCTCTCTGTCGGCGGATTTCCTTTTTGAACCTCTGCGCCGCAGGTTTCAATTGACTCTTCTGTATGAACCTTGGAGGAACCTGTCGCACCGCCACAGCCATCACGTCCGGTTCTTCCTCCCAAAAGAATAATGATATCTCCCGGATCGGAGGTCTTTCGAATGACATTCTTTCGCGGAATCGCGCCAAGCACTGCTCCAATCTCCATCCGCTTTGCCACATAGGCCGGATGATAGATCTCTTTGACATAACCGGTCGCCAGACCAATCTGGTTCCCATAGGAGCTGTAACCACTCGCTGCTCCGCGCACCAGCTTTTTCTGCGGAAGCTTCCCCTTTAGGGTATCCCGTACAGAAACGGTCGGATCTGCTGCGCCGGTCACGCGCATCGCCTGATAAACATAGGTCCTTCCGGAAAGCGGATCACGGATTGCACCGCCAAGACAGGTCGCAGCACCACCGAACGGCTCGATTTCTGTCGGATGGTTATGCGTCTCGTTTTTAAAATTCACCAGCCACTCCTCTGTCTTTCCGTCAATCTCGACCGGAACAACGATACTGCAGGCATTAATTTCCTCTGACTCTTCAAGGTCGTCCAGCTTCCCCTCTTTTTTGAGGCGCTTCATCGCTAAAAGTGCCAGATCCATCAGGCAGATGAACTTATCCTCCCTGCCTTGATATAATACCTCACGATCGGATAAATATTGTTGATAGGCCTCTTTGATTGGTTTTTGATAGAATCCATTTTCAAAGGAAACCTCTTTTAACTCAGTGGAAAATGTCGTATGACGGCAATGATCGGACCAGTATGTATCCAGAACCCGGATTTCCGTCATGGATGGATCCCTTTTTTCCTCATTTTTGAAATAATTTTGAATATGAAGAAAATCCTGAAAGGTCATTGCCAGATTCAAGGAAAGATATAAATCCTTCAGCTCTGCCTCCGGCATATCCATAAATCCCTCAAAGATTGAGATGTCTGCCGGCTCATCAAACTTCGTCATCAGAGTATCCGGCTTTTCTGCTCCGGTTTCTCTAGAATCTACCGGATTGATACAATGATGCTTTATGCTGTCTAATTCCTCCGGTGTCAGGATCCCGTCAATTACATAGGTCACTGCAGTTTTGATCATCGGATCTTCTTCTTCGTTTAATAGTTTCACACACTGCATCGCAGAGTCTGCCCTCTGATCGAACTGTCCCGGAAGGTATTCCACACTGAAGACCGACTCTCCTTCTCCGGAGTTCAACGGAAAGCTTTCCTCATAGATTTCATCTACCGGCGGCTCGGAAAAAATCAATGTCTTTGCCTTTTCAAAGGTTTCCTCTGAAATATTTTCTACATCATAGCGGATCAGTTCTCTGACGTTTGTTACCGTAGAAATTCCCAGATAGCTTTTGATTTCAGAATGTAGCTCTTTTGCTTTTACTGCATAAGGTGGTTTTTTTTCTACATAGACTCTTTTTACGTTAGACATGTTGTTCCTCCATTGTATCTTATCTTTTTATTATACTCATTAACGCAATTGGCGCAAAACAAGTTCACGCATCATTTTATACCGTTAACGAAAACCGGTAATGGTTTTCGTTAACGAGTATCAGCTGTGATTCATTCCCTTAGTTTCTATCATAGCACAAAAAAATATCTTGTTCAAGTGGAACAATCTGCAGCCATTCAGCTCTGTTCCCCCAAACGCTTCTCCAATGCTCTGATCACAATCTTTAGAGCCTTGATTCTGGCATATTTCTTATCATTGGATTCCAGAACATGCCATGGAGCATACGACGTATTGGTCTTCATCAGCATCTCATCCACAGCGACCTCATACTGATCCCATTTTTCTCTGTTCCGCCAGTCCTCGTCCGTAATCTTCCACTGCTTCTCCGGGGTATTCTGTCTCTCGGTAAATCTCTCAAGCTGGGTCTCTTTATCGATCTGAACCCAGAATTTGATGATCACAGCGCCCCAGTCTGCCAGTTCTTTTTCGAATTCATTGATTTCATTGTAGGCACGCTGCCAGTCGTTTTCCGAACAGAACCCTTCGAGCCTCTCAACCATGACTCTGCCGTACCATGTCCGGTCAAATATCGCAATATGACCGTCCTTCGGCAGCCGGTTCCAGAATCTCCATAAATAATGTCTTGCTTTTTCTGCGGGCTCCGGACTCGCAATTGGATGTACAACATACCCCCTTGGATCGAGAGCCGCTGCAATTCGTTTGATATTTCCTCCCTTTCCTGCGGCATCCCATCCTTCATAGGCAATGACCACAGGAATCTTTTTATGGTACAGCTCATTATGCAGCTCTCCCAGTCTCTTTTGAAGACGATCCAGATCTTCTTTGTATTCCTCCTCCGTCAGGCTTAAATTCAAGGGGATTTCTGACAAACGAGGAATCTTCTTTAATGGAAAAGTATTCTGAAGAAGCGGTGCCTTCTGATGCAGTTCGGCATTTTCGAGTGCTGTATTGATGCTGGAGACCAGGATCTCCGTCATCTGCAGCTCTGCCCACTTCTTATTCGCTGAGTCGATAAAATACCATGGTGCGACAAATTGATTCGTTGCATCAATATACTCATCAAATACATCCATACATTTTTCATAATGCTTATTCTGCCACTGATCCTTTTCTGAGACTCTCCATGCGGTATAGGTATCGCTCAAAAGCTGTTTGATGCGTTTTTTCTGAACCTTTTCCTCAATATGGAAGAAAAATTTGACCACCAGATATCCATTATCATTCAGCTGGCGTTCAAACCGTTTGACACTGGTCAGATATTTCTTGTATTTCTTGTCGCCAATCTCGCCCATCAGTCTGGCCGAGGTGATTTCTCCCATCCAGCTTCCATCAAAAAAGGTAATCTTTCCGGCAGCTGGGATCTTAACGAAATACCGATACAAAAACGGTCTTCTAAGATCCTCCTCGGTAGGACTTGCCAGAGTTTCACAGTTGAAGAACCTTGGATCCAGATTTTTAATGATACGTCCGAGCACGCTGCCTTTTCCAGCGGCTCCCCAGCCATCAATGACGACCAGGACCGGCAATTTTTTCTCTTTGATTGCCACCTGTCTGGCCGCAAGCTCCACTCTTGCCTTTTTTAAACGCTCCGCAATTTCTTCCTCACTCGGTCTTTCTTCTTTTACCCATTCCTTTAACATAGCTGCACCTCCATTTCTACTTCCACAAAAAGATTTTTTTCTCTGACAGGTACTTTTTAAGGGTTCCTGCCAGAAACTGCTCCATTTCTATTCTTAGATCCCGTGGATATTGATAGACTCCACCTTCATTCTCGAAAGGAAACCAGACGACAGAAGAATCCGGATTTTCTTTTCTGAGTCTTTTCAGGTAATCCTGGGAAATACGAAACGAACCGATGCTGACATCGTAAAGTCTTGTCCATGCTATGGCAGCGCCCACTTGATCCACCATCTCCCCATAGTGCTTTTTCCAATCCGGAATGTAGATCATGGGATCGAAACATAGACGAACCATAAATCCAGCATCCATTGCCAGCTTTGCCGTGTCCAGTCGGCTTTTCAGGGAAGAGGTCTGTTTCTCATGAGCAATCCGGATCGCTTCCGGTGAAATGGTAAATGCAAAAATTACATTTTTTTGCGGTGTAAACCTCTGCCACAGATCCTGTCTCCCGCATTTTGTCCGACATTCCAGCTTGAGATTTTCATGCCGTCCCGCAAATGAAATCCATTCCTCCACGAAACCGGTCATACTCTCCAATGCCATCAAATCTGTATCATAAGAAATACAGAGATAGACCGGATGCTGCTTTAGTATCTTTTCCAATGCCAAAAAAGTGTCCTCTAAATTGACAAAAACCACGAGATTTCCAGAAGGATACATTCCCTTTAGATAGCAGTATTCGCACTGATACAGACAATTCATCACACAAGAGGTATAATAAAAATGCGGTTCTTCAAAATTTTGGCAGACTGGAGCGCCCGGATAGAGCCAATGCTCCCGTTTCTTTGCCAGGATCAACATCGGTACCTGAGCCTGCCAGCTGCTCTTTTGCCGTTTCCGGCAGAACACATCTTTATAATGCCTGATAATGATTTGTTCAGACTGTGGGAATTTTTTCAGGATTTTTTGAGTCCTCTCATGGGTCAATATTTCTTCTTCGATATAAATATGAGAAAACGGCTCATTAAAATAGTGTCTTTTTAAGCTGTTCAATTCTCTTTTTTCCCTCCCGTCTGTCCCTGCAGGGAAGTTCTCCCGCCAGACGAAGTTTTTCCATCTCTGCCTGATAGTCCACCTGTGCCAGAATCCAATAATGAATCTGCTTTCTCAAATCTGCTTTCATGGTCTCTGAGCAACAAAATTCCTGATACAAAATGTTAAGTTCTTCCGGTTCCTCCCACCCATCACTTGCAGATTCCTCCATCAAAAATTCAGATAACGATTGCAGAAGCGTTTCCAGTCTCGGATAAGCCCGCTCCATCATTTCAGCACATTTCTTTTTCATAGCATCAGATTCCGCCTCTGCTTTCTCCATACCAAAATCTGTAACAACCTTTGCAAACAGCATCTGATGCGGAGCCAGAAAAAAGGATGCCGCATAATAGATTGCTGCTGCCTCCATATCATGAAGTATGACACGATCTGATGCATGGTGGGTACTTTGGTTCCATACCCCCGGCTCCGTTATGACACAGGCTTCTTTCCATCCAGTCTTGAACAGCAGATCTGGATAATAGGTCTTTTGATCCATGGTAGAGATCAGTTGATTGGCAAGATAACCTTCCAAAAGGTCTCCTCTCTCCGCTGCGCAGCTTCCCCAATTTATCAAAAAATCCTGTTCTCCGCCCCGGACATCTGACAAGCTGGCCGCCGTCGCAGCCGCAGCTGCTATGACACCGGTTCCTGTGATCACCAGTCGGATGGGCGCGCCATCATTTTCTATCTTTTCCGTTATTTTTCCCGGATAAGGTATTCTTCCTTCATATATTTCCAGTCCGGTCCGCGTTGGTATCCGTTTTAACTCTAAATGTTTCAAGATGGGCTTTGCCTCTTGATATAAGGCTGTCATAATATATATCATAATCTCTCCGTTTTTTTCTTTTTCCAGAAACCATACGCATCATTTTATCCCGTTAACAAGTATCCCTAATCATTCGGCCGCATATAATACCGACCCTGAATCTGTTCCGTCCGGACTACGTTGATAAACGCTGCCGGATCCACCTCCTTAATGGCCTGCTCTACCAATTTCAGCTCATCCGCATCGATGACAGAATAAATCATATTTCTAGGTGTGTTTTTATGTGTCCCCATGACATCCATCTCTGTTGCGCCATGATTCGTCAGCCGGTCGATGACATCTACGACTTCCTCTGGCAGATCTGTCACAATAAAAAGAGTAAATTTTTTATAACGCTTATATCCCAGATTGATCACCTGTGTCGATGTAAATTGAAAAATGATGGAATACAATGCTTTATTCCAACCGAATAAGAATCCGTCGCAGATCAGCAGGACGGCATTAAAAATCAAAATATAATTCCATGCATCAATTCCAAATTTTTCAGAAATATAGATAGAAATAAAGTCCGTCCCTCCACTCGTCGCCCCTGCATAAAGGCAGAGGATGACTGCAAATCCATTGACAATTCCTCCAAACACACTGATCAATAAAATATCATAGGTAATCACAATCTCCGGAATAAAATCCGTAACCACTGCAACGAGAAGAATGGTAATACAGGAATAAATGGTAAACTTTTTCCCAATTTTAAAATAACTGATGATGATTGGGAATAAGTTAAGAAAGATGTAGAGCGGACCATAAAATATGGTAATCCCTAAAAATTCCTGGAAAATACTTTGAATCAATAGCGTCAGTCCGGAAAAACCTCCGGGAAGCAGACCTCCGGTATGAACAAACGTGCGCAGATTAACTGAAATCAGCAATCCTGCGATGATGCAAAGTATGATTCGAAACTCATCTCTTCTTTGTTTTTCCAATGTCATCTCCCCTTTTTTTCCTTACGAAGCTTCCTACGACCAAAACAGCACCGCCCACGCCGCCTATAATTACCAGCAGAAATATCCCATGATGAGTTTTCTTTTCCCCCTCTTCTGTACCGGGATTCTCATCAACTGCCTGTCCTGAAGCATTTTGGGCATTCTTTCCTCCAACACTATCACCCGCTTTCTTCGCCGGATCTGTACTACTGTCCTTTGCATTGCCAGAGTCTGTACCACCGTCTTTTGCGTTGCCCGAATCTGTACTGTTGTCTTTTGCATTGCCCGGATCTGTACTGTTGTCTTTTGCGTTGCCCGGGTCTGTACTGTTGTCTTTTGCGTTGCCCGGGTCTGTACTATTGTCCTTTGCATTGGCCGAATCTCTTCTGCTTTCCTTTACATCTCCCGGGTCTTTGCCGCTGTCCTTTTGGTTCATCTCATCCGTCCCATCCGGAGATAACACAGGGAGCTCTTCTGATTCTTTTTCCGTTTCTTTTTCCGTTTCCTTTTCTGTTTCTATTTCTTCTTTTGTTTGTTCCGTTGCTCCTTCTGTAGATTCTTCTACCGGTACAAACGGCAGCTCATATGCTTTTGAATGCATCAATCCTTGATTTATCGCTCCGCCTGTTGGCTGTAGCAGAACGATGAAAAAAAACACCCCTACGGCAATTCGCTTTATTCTTGATTTATTCATGCTCATCCTCTGTCTCATGCCTTCTGTTCTTTTATTCTTTTAATATTCACAGCTCCGCTGTTCATAGCAACAAAATGCACATACCGAAGGCACACAGAGTGCAAATACTCCCTTCGGTCGCATTTGGCGCACTGCTGCCCCG
>CADBUD010000283.1 GCA_902797785.1 uncultured Lachnospiraceae bacterium | reverse complement strand
CTGGAGGATGTCTTTGAGGAAGGGATTCTTTGTTCCAGTAAGACCATGTACCCGGATTGGCTTTCCCTGACAGGAGAGGGATATGTGGCGGAGATCTACAAAAAATATGGAAAGATCATTTCTCCGATGGGCTGCCGGGCCTTTTTGTCGCCCTGGTTCTTACGCGGAGGGATGGAACCGGCAGATGAGAACGATGAGCCGATTTTTGTCGGAAGATTCAATATCGGAGCCATCAGCCTGCATCTTCCAATGATCTACGCGAAGGCGCATCAGGAAAGCCGGGATTTTTATGAGGTCTTGGATTATTATCTGAACCTGATCCGGGAGCTTCATATAAGAACCTACGATTATTTGGGAGAGATGCGGGCGTCCACGAATCCTCTGGCGTATTGTGAGGGCGGCTTTTATGGAGGACATTTGGGAATACACGACAAGATCAAGCCGCTGCTGAAATCGGCAACGGCCTCCTTTGGAATTACCGCGCTCAATGAACTTCAGGAGCTTCATAATAAAAAATCGCTGGTCGAGGATGGCAGCTTTGCCATTGAGGTGATGGAACACATCAACCAAAAAATCGAGGAGTACAAGCATGAGGACGGACACCTCTATGCCATCTATGGAACGCCGGCGGAGAATCTGTGTGGACTTCAGGTCAAGCAGTTCCGGCGAAAATATGGAATCATCGAAAATGTATCCGACAGAGAGTATGTCAGCAACAGCTTTCACTGCCATGTCACGGAGGAGATTTCGCCGATTCAAAAGCAGAACTTAGAGCACCGGTTTTGGAATTTGTCCAATGGAGGAAAAATCCAGTACGTAAAATATCCGATTGATTACAACCTTCCAGCTATCCGTTCCCTGGTCCGCAGAGCGATGGAGATGGGACTTTATGAAGGTGTCAATCTATCTCTTTCCTATTGCGATGATTGTGGGCATGAGGAGCTGAATATGGATGTCTGCCCAAAATGCGGGAGCAGAAATCTGACAAAAATCGATCGGATGAACGGCTATCTTTCCTATTCCAGAGTCAAAGGCGATACCCGTCTGAATCATGCGAAGATGGCAGAGATCGCAGAGAGAAAATCAATGTAGGAGTTCCAACGAAAAAATGAAAAGGGGCAGGACATGATGCGATATCACAATATTACAAAAGATGATATGTTGAATGGAGAGGGACTAAGAGTGGTCTTGTGGGTCTCCGGATGCACCCATCACTGCAGGGAGTGCCAGAATCCGGTGACATGGGATGAAACCGTGGGTCTTATATTTGATGAAGCCGCAAAAAAAGAGCTTTTCGACCAGCTGAAAAAGGATTATATCTCCGGCATCACCTTTAGCGGAGGCGATCCCTTACATCCGGCAAATATCGGAGAAATCGAAGCCTTGGCAAAAGAAATCAAAGAAACATATCCGGGAAAAACGATCTGGTTATATACAGGAAGCCAATGGGAGGAGATCAAAGACCTCCCATGGATTTCCTATCTGGATGTTGTTGTCGATGGGGAATTTGTACAAGAAAAGAAGGATACCCAGCTTCGCTGGAGAGGCAGTGAGAATCAGCGGGTCATCGATGTGAAAAAGAGCCTGGAAGAAGAGAAAGCGATTTTATATGACATATAAAAAGAACCGGCATAGAGAAAGGAGAACCAGATGAAACGAATCGGACAGTTTTTTAAAGTCAGCAAAAAAGAATTTTTTCACGCATGGAAGGATACCTTTGGCGAAAGCGAAACGGAACAGATGGAAGCGATTTATGACGGAATCTGCCTTCCAAAGCGCGCGACAAGAGGAAGTGCGGGATATGATTTTTTTATGCCCATTTCCATGAAATTAGAGCCGGGAGAGATTGTAAAGATTCCGACCGGGATCCGGGTCAAGATGGAGGAAGGGTGGGTCCTTAAATGCTATCCTAGAAGTGGACTTGGTTTTCGATACCGTCTTCAGTTGAATAATACGGTTGGCATCATTGACAGTGATTATTATGATTCAGAGAATGAGGGGCATATTTTTGTAAAACTCACCAATGACACAAAAGAGAACAAGACCATCGAACTGGAGCAGGGAACCGGCTTTATGCAGGGAATTTTTGTGGAATATGGCATCACCTATGATGATGAAGCAGAAGGAATCCGGAACGGGGGACTGGGAAGTACGACAATTTTTTAGGGGAGTTGAATGGGAACGGGGCTTGGATGAGAAAGAGATGTAAAGAGAATATTATGCAGAAACAGACGTACTCGTTACTATTCACAGCCACTATCCCGCAAGGTATTTTCAAGCGCATTTTG
>CADBUD010000282.1 GCA_902797785.1 uncultured Lachnospiraceae bacterium | reverse complement strand
CTGTTATCTGTCCGGAATCTTCCCCTAAGCGTCGTTGTCCTGGTACGTGCCGATTCCTTTTTGATTCCTCTTGCACTCATGCAGCTGTGACATCCTTCAATCATCACAGCAACATCCTCTGATCCCGTGACTTCCTGCATGATTTCGGCTATATCAGAGCCAATCCTCTCCTGCAGCTGCAGACGTTTCGATACCATGTCTGCAATTCTCGCGATCTTGCTCAAGCCAATGACTTTCCCCTTAGGAAGATAGGCCACCGTTACCTTCATGTCATACATCAACGCCATATGATGCTCACAATAACTAAAAATCGGAATGTCCTTTACCACGACCATGTCGCTTCCGTCCTGTTCAAGCGCCAGATCCTGTTGAAACGTCTTCCCGAACATTTGCGCAATTTCATGGTTGGTATAGTTGATTCCTTCAAAAACCTCTGCATACATCCTTGCGACGCGGTCAGGAGTCTCCAACAATCCTTCCCGATCCGGATCTTCTCCCAATGCGATTAAAATCCCACGAACATGCTCCTTAATTGCCTCTGTATCAATTGCCATTTTCTTCCTCTTTTCCCTGCGTACCGCAGACAAATTTGTTTCATTTCCTATCTTCTTATACTCCCCGCATCTGAGGATCCCAGATATACTTATGCAGCTGCAGCTGGAGATTCACCCCATTCATTTGATGCTCGATCATCAGCTCTACGATTTCCTTTGGCTCGATCTTGCCAAACACCGTACTAAGATATACCGCACAAATATCCTTTAGCTTCCATTCTTCTATGATCTCTTTTGCACAAAAAAAATCTTCCCTGCTTCCGATCACAAATTTTACCGTATCCTGTTCGGATAAACAAGCTGCATTTTCTGCTTTCATTTCCTGCTCCATTCCGCTGCCCGGGAGCTTATAATCCATGGTAAAAGAAGGACGGTTCTTCCATTTTGAAATCTCTTTTAGTGAAATGCTCCCATTCGTCTCGATTTCTACCAAAAGACCTTCTTCCTTTGCCAAAAGCTCCAAAAGAATCATGATATCCTTTTGCAGCAGAGGCTCTCCTCCCGTCAATGTCACATTTTTGACTCCCGTTTCACGGATGTATTTTAGGATTTCCCCTTCTGTCATGCGTTCACAGGCTGCCTTCTTTTCTCTTGCCCAGGCAGTGTCGCAATAGCTGCAGGATAGGTTGCATCCTAAAAACCGGATAAACACTGCCAGCTGTCCTGCTTTTCTTCCCTCTCCATTAATACTTACAAACTTTTCTGCCACTTGAAATTCTGCCATATTTTCTTTTTTTCCACACTTTCTTTTCGGTTTTGTTTTCCACTTTTTCTTTTTGGCTTTTGCTTTCCTCTTTTTCTTTTCGGCTTTTGCTTTCCACTTTTTCTTTTCGGTTTTTGTTTTCCACTTTTTCTTTTGCTTCAATGTTTGATGGTCTGATTATGATTCAGCTTCATAACAGGCAGCATTATTTGGTGTTTCATATACCCATGCTTTTTTGACCTGATATCCTTTTTCCGCAATCTTATCAAAAAAATATTTTGCGAAATTTTCTGCCGTTGGCCGAAACATCACCTCGACCAGAGAGAATCCTTCCTCCTGCAGTGCCTGTACTGTCGTATCCTTTAACGATTCCTTTTGAATGATAAACTGATGATCGAACCGCTCCGTCTCCCGCTTTAAGTCGGCTTTTAATTCTCCAAAATCGATGATCATTCCATTCAAATGGGGATCGTCACTCACCAAGTCTCCGGAAACTTCGATTTCTACACGCCAGCGGTGTCCATGCAGATTGGAACATTTTCCATGGTATCCTGCCAGAAAATGCGCTGCGTCAAAACTATCTTCTACTTTTATAAAATACATCCTCTACCCTTTCTCATCCTGACTTTTTCTATACTCATGAACGAAATGGCTCGTCGTTTTTGTTACTATTCACAGCTCCGCTGTTCATAGCAACAAAAAAGTATCACTCCCGCAAACCGACTCAGGCTGTGATACTTTTCCTCTTACAGTCCCGGTTTTGTTTTGGGCAGGAGGGTACAAATGAACTGTCCATTTCGTTAATGTTTATACATATTTCTGTTTTGAATTCTTTTTTCTATCATCAACATACTGGACATGACCGATTTCATTTCTTCGCTTTTTTGTTTTTGCAAGACTCAGTACTTTATTATATACAAAAAAGGCATAGACCAGTATTTTGTTCCATTTTCCCATTTTATCCTTCAGTGTTTTTCCATAACGTACCCCGCCGCAGTCAATCACCGGCCGATCCCGTACAAACGCGATCAGGTCAGACTCCGTTTTGATCGTCTTGGGAAGCTTGGCATAGCCTAATCCTATGCAATCCTTCTTGTGAGCATCGCTTCCGCCAAATCCCGGCAGCTGGAATGTGCTTGCCCATCCAAAGGCCTTTACATTTGAAATCGGCGGCTCGCTGGCATTGAAAACCTCCATAAAATCAAACTTCCGCACCAGAGCGAACAAATATCGGGAATGCTGCTTTGTCGTGATAAAGCTTAAATATTTTTCTCCGCATGGATGAGCCGGTCCTAAAATACCGCCATGCTTATGAACGATGTGAATCAATCTGGCAACACTCAGCCCTCTGCACTCTAAAATTCTCAGCTTTACATTTTCCGGCATGATGACCAGAATATGTCCTGCATCTACCGTATCATATTCTATTCCCTTTAAGACCACAAAATCCTGATACTTTTTTCCTTTGATATTTCTCTTCCACTCCCGATAACCGTTGTAGGAATCATGATCCGAAATCAGCATACCTCCATACCCCCTGTCAATCAGTGTCTGGATAAACTCATCAATCGGAACGCTCGCATCAATGGAACCCTCTTTTGTGTGACAATGCATATCAAATTTTTTCACTTTGATCCTTCTTTCTATTCTGGTGTTTTTTCGTCTCTTTTCCTTCCAGCTTTTTAATTTACCGGATACACTCCAAATTCAAAACCTTTTTCTCTTGCGCCATCGATAAAATCAGCTAATATATGTGTATTGGTCGTGGAGACCGCATGCAGCAGGTAAATTGCCCCCGGGTGGATGGAAGTAAGACATTTTTGCAGTGTCTCCTGTTCATCCGGCTGCTCATGCAATACCCAGTCATGATGAGCGAAGCTCCAAAATACACTTTTATATCCAAGACTCTGAACCAGGGCAAGAGACTGCTCAGAAGACAGACCAGAAGGATAACGGAATAATTTCATTTCATAGCCAAACTGATCCTTCACCATCTGGTGAAGTGTCGTAATGTCTTCTTTTTCGGCTTCATATCCAAGAGACGGCATCCCTTCTGCCGGATGAGCACAAGTATGATTTCCTATGATATGTCCCTCATCAATCATCTGCTGTACCAGCTCCGGATGTTCATCTACGAACTGCTTTGTGACAAAGAATACCGCCTTAACTCCCTTTTCTTTTAAAGTCTGTAGGATCACCGGTGTATTTCCTGCCTCATAGCCCTCATCCATTGTCAGGTAGACCAGATTTTTGCTGGTGTCCTGAATATAATCTGCATTGTATTTGGAATAGAGATTTTTGTAATAATAAACTCCATTCGGTACATTATTTTCGTCCCGGTCTGCATCCGCATACCCATATGGAATCGTCTCATTTGACAGAGACAACGGATCACCTGAGAACAACTCGCGTTCTTCCCCTGATGTCTCTTCTGCCACATCCTGTGTCGAATCTTCTTCTCCTTCGCTTTCTGTCAGGTCTGCTTCCTCTGATTCTTCCGTGTCTCCTGTCATATCTGCTTCCCCGGCCGGAACGACTGATTCATCCAAAGTCTCATCATCTTCCATGTCGCCTAAAGCATCTCCTGACTCATCTTCCGATGATTGTGAAGCCGTGCTTTCCTCCGTCACAGCTCCAATCCCTGCCGCATCTGCCGGCAGATCATTCTGTTCTGACTCCTGCTGTCCTACCTCCTGCTGTTCTGCCACCTTTGATACATCCTGCCCTCCTGTCTCATCTTTGGCGCAGCCCATAACAGATATGGCTATTATTCCAACCAATAATGCCTTGACTACATTGTTTCTCATATTTATTTTTCAATCCTTTCTTCTGACTTTTCTTTATTTTTTCCCAACAGCCTGATGACCGTCAAATATCCCCATATCATAATAGGGACAGCTATTACCGTACAGACACAGCCCAGGAACATGGACATATGATCCGGATCATCAAAAATCGAGGTAAAGAAAAGTGCGATATAAATTCCAATTAAAATGATGACTCCCGCCATTGCGAGAATCTGCTTTCCTCTTTTTTTCATATTTCATCCTCATTTTTTTCTTTTTTCATCATCCCGTCGATCCCCACAGCCCTCAAAAAACCTACTGGAAAGTTACTATTCACAGTCCCTCCCGACATTCGGATTTCCCGCTGCTTCGCAGCTCTCCCGACGCATTCGCGCCTGAAATCCTCATTCTGGGAGGAGTTCCTGCTTCACAGCAGGAAAATTTGATAAATAAAACAGATAAAAAATAACATTAACAT
>CADBUD010000281.1 GCA_902797785.1 uncultured Lachnospiraceae bacterium | reverse complement strand
TGCACACAAATACTCCCTTCGGTCGTATTTGGCGCACTGCTGTCCCGGATTTTCAAGCAAAATGCGCTTGAAAATACCTTGCGGGATAACGGCTGTGAATAGTAACATCATCTCTACTCTTCTACAGTTTTTAAATATTCCTCTACCTTAGGACGTAAAGTTATAAATGCCTCTGCGATTACCGGATCAAAGTGGCTTCCGCTGGATTCCTCTATGATCTGATAGGCTGCTTCGACCGGCATGGCCTTTTTATAACAGCGTTTAGAGACCAGGGCATCGAAGACATCCGCCACTGCCATGATCCTTGCGCAGAGCGGAATCTCTTCTCCTGACAGCTGTCTTGGATATCCTGTCCCATTCCACTTTTCGTGATGGCAGGTTGCGACCTGAAATGCCATATCGACGTAGTCTTTATCCTTCATTCCCCCAATGATCTCGTGAATGATCTTCCCGCCTTCCGTGGTATGCTCCTTCATTTTGTCGAATTCCTCTTCGGTCAGCTTGCCCGGTTTTTGCAGAATGGAATCCGGAATCTTGATTTTTCCGATATCATGGAGCGGAGCTGCCTTCCAAAGATTTTCTTTGTAGGAATCTGTGATTTTATCCGCATAAACACTGTCCTTTGCCAGCTCCTCTGCAATCATACTGACGTATTTACTTGTCCGCTTAACATGCTCCCCCGTCTCTCCATCCCTGCTCTCAATCAGATTGGCCATTCCCAGAATCGTCTGATACTGCATTTCCATGATTTTTGCATTGTGTTCCATGTTTTCTTTGACCTGATTGCTGACGATGAACTGACCATTCCGGTATACGACAATGAGACAGAATGACAGAGATCCAATCAGGATAATGATGACGGCAAGCTGCAAGGAACGTGTGTTTTTCAATGCATTGTTCATTTTGCTTTTTGCCTCTTCTGCATTTTGCTTGGCTTTTTCGTAATACGACTGAAACGCCTCATCAGCATCATACAGATAGGACTGCATTACTTCACACACATAATATTCAGCTGTTTTCTTCGCTCCCTGCCTGCTGTATTCCAGACAGATGCGCATCTGGGCCTCGAAGCTATAATACTGTCTTGCCACATCCCGAAACAGCTCCTTGTCTTCAAATCCATCCAGCTTTCTTTCGTATTCCCGGATTCTTTCTTTGATTTCACGATTGCACTGATCTGCCCGTTCCTCATAGATATCATATTTTTTTTCATCTGTATTTACCACATGACTTGCGACTGTCGCCTGAAGATTATAAAGCAGCTGATTAATCTCTGAAATCCGTTTTCTGTCCTCAAGAGAACTCTCCACCAATGCATCATAGTTTTCTGTCATATTTTTTGTATAAATCATAACAAAACCAAAACAGCCGATACAGATGATTGCTGTTATAATCACTACGATAAAAATACGTTTTGTCAGATTTTCCATAGCATCATCCTTTTCCTTTTTTCCTTAACTTGGCATGGAGAACTGATTCTTATGGTGCTGTGATTTTTTCCACCATCTGATCTAGGATTTCCTGAAGATTGAGCCCATCCCGGTTCCCGGATGCCATCATCATCCCAAAAGCCGTGGAAGCATCCCAAAAATTCTCTCCGACATTTTGCACCACGCTATACCGGCTCTGCTCCGTCAGAGCACGGATTGCCGGTGCCTCCTTGACTTTTTCTGAATTGGCCGCATTGATATTTGCCGGTCCCTCACCGGTCTCTTCAAAGCGAAGGGTCTGATTTTCCTCATTCGTAATCCATACCGCCAGCTTTTCTGCCCAGTCCGGATGCTCTGAGGTCGCATTGATTCCAACCAATTTGTATCCGGAAAAGCTCGCCATCTGCATCTGCTTTCCGGCAACGGTATAGGTAGGGAGCTTTGCCGCAGCGTAGCCATCTCCGAATGCCTTTTTCACAATTTCCACATTCCATGTCCCACTGACTCCCGCAATGACCTCTCCGGATTCCACTCCTTCTACAAATTCATCATTGTTTTTGCTGGAAAATGATTCATGGGAGGAAATCTGGAGCAAAGCCTCTGCCACATCCATGCCCTTGATTCCATTGACCTTCTGGTTCCAATTGCAGATATTGACCTCTTTTTCATCATCAAAATAAAGGTCAAAGCCCGCGCCGCCAAAAAAGGAATATAAATACCATCCACTCGACCAGTCCATGGCGAATTTCTTTCCCTTTTGCTCTGCGACCTCTAAAATGCGATCCAGTGTCTTTACATCATCCTCGGTAAAATATCTGCTGTCATAGAATAAAAAATATCCATTGGAAGCTGTCATAGGAGAGCCATAGAGCTCTCCATTCTGCATGGCGCACTGTATCGCTGTGCTGTCCTTTCCTCCGCAGTTTTCTATAATTGTATCCTTTTCTATCGTATAAGGAGCTAAAGAATCTGCCTTTACCAGATCGTAGAGCTGGTCGTCCGGAAAAGAAAAGACATCGGCGCTGTCCTCTACATTCTCCAGGTAATTATTTTTAAAGTCATCCTCTGATTGTTCTCCAATATTGATCTGCAGGTCGGCTTCCTCTTTATAGTGTTCACAGAATGCTTCTGTCATAGTCTTTAGAATTTCCTGATTGGATTCTGAACTCCAGACCGTCAATGAAATCTGTTCCTTTTTCTGACTGCTGCAGGAGACGAGAAAAAGGGAAAGGATGAAGCATAGCATCGATGTTGTTATTTTCTTCATAGATCATTCCTCCTGTATCGAATGATTTTTGTTTTTTACTCTGCTTTTAGTTTATCAAAAAGATAAAATCACTTCAAGAGGGACTTTGAATCTAAATCAAAAAACCGCCCACATCCAGCTTCCGGATATGGGCGGTTCTCTAAAACATGAATCTGTTCAAAAATATCTTGTGATAAATACGCAAGGTATTTCTTATTTTACCACACGGACACGGATAACGCCTTCGACTGCCTCTAAGCTCTTTACGACCGCCTCAGATGCCTCTGTTTCCAGGTCAAATAGGCTATAAGCATAATCTCCGCGGCTCTTGTTCATCATATCCGTGATATTGATCTTGGCGTCTCCAAAAATAGATGTGAACTGTCCCAGCATATTTGCTACATTTTTGTGCATGATGGCAATTCTTCCCGACTGCGTGCAGACTCCCATATCGCATCTTGGATAGTTTACGGAATTGATGATATTTCCATTTTCCAGATAGTTCCTGATCTCATCTACTGCCATGACCGCACAGTTGTCCTCGGACTCCTCGGTAGAAGCGCCCAGATGAGGAATAACGATAGCTCCTTTGGCATTCGCTGTCTTGGTATTCGGGAAGTCGCTGACATAATGACGGACTTTTCCAGACTCTAAGGCTGCGATCACAGCATCTTCATCTGCCAAAAGGTCTCTTGCAAAGTTCAAGATGACAACGCCATCCTTCATCATGGCAATCGCATCTTCATTGATCATGCCACGGGTGCTGTCCATCAGCGGAACATGAATTGTAATGTAATCACAGTTCTCATAGATTTCTTCTACATTTTTGCTGTGATGAACATTGCGGGAAAGCTTCCATGCAGCATCAACGGAGATGTACGGATCATATCCATAGACTTCCATTCCTAGATTTTCCGCTGCATTTGCTACGCGGATTCCAATTGCGCCAAGTCCGATGATTCCAAGCTTTTTGCCATAGATTTCACTTCCGGCAAAGGCTTTTTTTGCTTTTTCTGCTTTGGCAGCGATTTCTGCATCGTCTTTGTTTTCTGCTACCCAGGAAATTCCGCCAACAACATCACGCGCTGCAAGGAGCATTCCGGCAATCACTAACTCCTTGACTCCATTTGCATTAGCTCCCGGAGTATTAAATACGACGATTCCCTGATCAGCGCATCGATCCAGAGGAATGTTATTGACCCCGGCGCCTGCTCTTGCCACGGCAAGGAGCTTTTTACTAAGCTCCATATCGTGCATCTTCGCGCTGCGGACTAAGATGCCCTCTGCCTCTTCTACATTTTCTGTTCTCTGATAATCATCTGTAAAATTTTTTAATCCGACATTTGCAATTGGATTTAAGCATGCATATTTAAACATTTTCTTTGTCCTTTCCGTTTTTCTCAGGCATTTTCAGCTTCAAATTTTTTCATGAACTCTACGAGCTTTTCTACTCCCTCGATTGGCATTGCATTGTAAATGCTGGCTCTCATTCCACCAACACTGCGGTGACCTTTTAAGTTCTCGAATCCGTTTTCCTTTGCTTCTGCTACAAATTTCGCATCCAGATCCTTGTCTCCTGTAACGAATGGTACGTTCATCAGGGAGCGGTCCTCTTTTACTACAGTGCCCTTGAACAGCTTGCTTTCATCTAAGAAGTCATATAAGATTTTTGCTTTCTTTTCATTGTATTCCTTCATTTTCTCTAAGCCGCCCTGCTTTTTCAGCCACTTGAATACCTTGCCGCAGATATAGATTCCATATGCCGGAGGGGTATTGTACAGAGACTGCGCATCTGCATGAGTCTTATATGTCAGCATGGTCGGGGTTCCAGGAAGGACATCCTCCGTAATCAGATCTTCTCTGATGATTACGATCACGACGCCGGCCGGTCCGATATTTTTCTGGACTCCACCATAAATCACTCCATATTTGGTAACATCCACCGGCTCAGATAAGAAGCAGGAAGATACGTCTGCTACCAATGTTTTTCCTTTGGTGTTTGGAAGGGTCTTGAACTTGGTTCCATAAATCGTGTTGTTCTCGCAAATATATACATAATCCGCATCCTCAGAAATCGGAAGATCGGAGCAATCCGGGATATAGGAAAATGTCTTATCCTCAGAAGACGCAATTTTGTTTGCTGTTCCATATTTCTGTGCTTCCTGCCAAGCCTTCTTTGCCCACTGACCTGTCACAATATAATCTGCCACCTTGTTTTTCATCAGGTTCATCGGAATCATGGCGAACTGCTGGGAAGCGCCTCCCTGAAGAAACAGGACCTTATAATTATCCGGAATATTCATCAGATCTCTTAAATCCTGCTCTGCTGTTTTGATGATGTCGTCATACACTTTGGACCGGTGGCTCATCTCCATAACGGACATCCCGGTTCCCTGGTAATCTAACATTTCCTCTGCTGCTTCCTTTAATACTTCTTCCGGTAATACCGCCGGACCTGCTGAAAAATTGTACACTCTGCTCATTTTTTTCCTCCTCTATACATGCCAGTTTATCACTGGCTCACTTTGTCGGATGCCAGTACTGTCATCCACTCACACTTTGTTAATGCTAATGTTAATGTTATTTTTTATCTGTTTTATTTATCAAATTTTCCTGCTGTGAAGCAGGAACTCCTCCCAGAATGAGGATTTCAGGCGC
>CADBUD010000280.1 GCA_902797785.1 uncultured Lachnospiraceae bacterium | reverse complement strand
TGGTCGTATTTGGCGCACTGCTACCCCGGATTTTCAAGCAAAATGCGCTTGAAAATACCTTGCGGGATAACGGCTGTGAATAGTAACCTTCTGCTTCATAAAGCTGCAGTTTTTTTTTTGCTTTTATTATACTATATTTGGCGCAAAAACACCAGAGTGCTTTTTGACCGCCCTATTTACAAAAACCGAAAATAAGCTTATAATCAAAATACTAAATATTCACAGTCTATTTAAGGATGAAAAGAAAGGATCGTTACGATTCACCCTGAATCGTAGCAAAGGATAAAACTATGTGCGTAGCCCTGCCGGGAATTGTCCTGGAACGAAATGAAAAAACCGCTGTCGTTGATTTTCATGGAAATACGATTACGGCAAGAACCGGGTTTATCGATATTGCTCCCGGTGACCGGGTGCTCGTCCATGCCGGATGCATTCTGCAAAAGGTCTCTCAAACAGAAGCCGAGGAGCTCACCAAGCTGTTTGACGAACTGGAATCTGCGACTCAAAAAGCAGACGATTCAAATCTTTAACGGAGGAGCCTATGAATATCGAAGAAATCAAACATTTTCTGCGCTGTTATGACGGACCGGAAATGAACATTATGGAAGTCTGCGGCAGTCATACCGGAGCGATTGCCAGATATGGAATTCCTTCCCTTCTTTCTCCAAAGCTGCATCTTTTATCCGGTCCCGGCTGTCCGGTCTGCGTGACCCCGACCGCCTATATCGACCGGCTGATCGATCTTTCCAGGCAAAAAAAGACCTGTATCGTGACCTTCGGCGATCTGATCCGGGTTCCGGGAAGCAAAATGAGTCTTGCCAAAGCCAAAGGAGATGGTGCACAGGTCGAAATGGTATATTCTCCGTTCGATGTATTATCTTTGGCAGAAAAAAACCCGGATACGACTTTTGTTTTCGCGGCCATTGGCTTTGAAACAACCACACCGGTCTATGCCATGCTCATGGATACCATCACAGAAAACCTTCCCCAAAAGCGATATCAGAACATCCGTCTTCTGACCTCCATCAAAACCATGCCGGAGGTCATACAACACCTGTTGGAGGGCGGAGCGCCTATCGACGGCTTTCTCGCTCCGGGTCACGTCAGTGTCGTCACGGGAAGCAAAATTTTTGAACCTGCTGCACAAAAATATGGTATCCCCTTTGGAATCTCCGGTTTTTCGGCTGAGGAGCTTTTAGTTTCACTTTATGGAATCATCCGTCACTACAAAAAAGGCGTTGTGAAAAACTATTATCCCTCTGTTGTCACAGAGCAGGGAAATCAAAAAGCACTCGAATTGATTCAAAAATATTTTGAACGTTCTGACGCAGTATGGCGTGGAATGGGAACCGTTGCGCAATCCGGGCGGCTGCTCCGACAGGAATATTGCCAATATGACGCCGGCAGCAAGGGATTAGATCTGGATGTCCCTCTTCACCCTGGCTGTCACTGCAGTCAGATTCTGATGGGAAAAATAAAGCCGCCAAAATGCCCTCTGTTCGGCACGATCTGTACGCCCATGAATCCTCAGGGCGCATGCATGGTCTCCGAGGAAGGAAGCTGTTTTTCCTATTTTGTGAACAAACGAAAAGAATAAAAAAATTTCTGACAAATCGAAAGGAAAATTATGAACGATACAATTATTATGGCACATGGCAGTGGTGGAAAAGCCACCGGCGAATTGATTCAGAACATTTTCGCAAATGCCTTTCAGAACCGTATTTTAGATCAAATGGAGGATGCTGCTGTCCTTTCTCTCTCCTCTTTAAAGGACGCAATCCCTGTCGATGAGGCAGACTCTCCCAACCAGTTTTTGCCGGAACGTCTGGCGGTCACGACAGACAGCTTTGTCGTATCTCCTGTCGTATTTGCCGGCGGTGACATCGGGCGTCTGGCCGTCTGCGGTACGGTCAATGATCTTTTAATGCGGGGAGCGATTCCAAAATATCTGACCTGTGGATGGATTTTAGAAGAGGGAACCAAAATAGAGCTGCTTCGCCATGTCGTAGATTCTATGGCAGAGTCAGCAAAGGAAGCCAGTGTAACTATCATTGCCGGAGATACCAAGGTCATTGAAGGACGACAGAGCAGTGGCATCTACCTTAACACAACGGGCATCGGAATAATTCCGGATCATGTGGAAATCTCAGCAGAACATGCCAGACCGGGGGATGTGATCATCGTATCTGGAACCCTCGGAGATCATCACGCCGCCATTTTAAGTGAACGAATGGAAATAAAAAACCAGATTACCAGTGATGTCGCACCTCTGACAGAAATGGCAAAACGACTCCGCTCTCTCTCGGTTCATACCATGCGGGATATTACCCGGGGCGGATTGGCAACGGTATTAAAAGAGCTGGCACAGTCCTCCCGGGTCTCTTTTTGGATCAAGGATGAGCTGCTGCCAGTCGCTCCGGAAGTAAAAGATTTCTGCGGTCTTCTGGGTCTTGATCCGTTATATATGGGAAATGAAGGAAAGCTGGTCTGTATTGTGGATCCAAGTGATGCCGATGCTGCCTTAGCTGCCATTCAAGATTCACGCTATGGCGCTCATGCTGCCATCATCGGCCATGTTGGGAAAGAATCTCCTGGCAGTGTTTTTGCCGAAACCAGAATTGGCGGGCTGCGGGAATTGGATGTCCTGCAGGGAGAGGGGCTGCCAAGGATTTGCTAGGGAACAAGGTAATTAAAAAGGGACTTCAAGGTTACTTGAAGTCCCTTTTATCGCCTTTAGGCGTTTATCTGTTACTATTCACAGCTCTGCTGTTCATAGCAACAAAATGCACACAAATACTCCCTTTGGTCGTATTTGGCGCACTGCTACCCCGG
>CADBUD010000279.1 GCA_902797785.1 uncultured Lachnospiraceae bacterium | reverse complement strand
GCTCCGGGCTGCCAAAAAAGTATACTCCGCAATCCGAATCGACATAGATTCATCATCATAGCTCTGACACTCTAAAAGATAGTAATCGTCTCCAATCCGGAGCAGGAAATCATTTTCCCGTTTTTCTATCTTTTCCTCTGTGTCCGATTTTTCGGGATGCAGGAAGACTCCTTCGGAAGGCAGGGTTTCCACGCTGCTGTCTAAAGGATAATGCTTTCCAAAAGCTTCGTTGACCACTGCGATAAAAAGTCTCTGGTGACGAGATTTTAAGGTTTTAAAGGTGTTGTCGTAATCTTGCTTCTGCTTCATTTTGATTCCTCCTCGAATAGATTTATTTTGATTTGTTTTCATAGATGTTTGCTTTTTATCTTTCTGAGACCACTGACAATGATTTTGGATCAAACAAACTGGAATCTGTGTGATTCAAAAGAAAATCAAAGAACTCCTTTATTAGATGAATGTGATGAATTGTAATTTTCCACCAAATCCGATATGTGATGAGACTTTATATTCTAAAAAACTAAACTCTTTTTCTTAAAGACTGAACTCTTCTTAAAGACGGAACTCATTTCTCATAAAAAGATGTGATATAAAAAGCAATTGTCCTCTATTAGAACTGTAATATAGAGCCATAGTATGCTCTGGTAGAATATTATCATACTATAAACAATTTTTCAATATAGATTATGTAAATACCAATTTTTTATACAAAAAATGTTACTATTCACAGCTGGAAAATTTGATTACTAAAATTGACTGTGAATAGTAACGTTCTTTCATGTATACAACATAAAGCTCCAGCTTCGGTAATCCGACCTTTTTGCCGCTGTAAATATCCAATTCCATATGCTTTATATACTTGTGCTATGTCTCGACAAGGTAAAGCAAAATCCGGATGGCTATGTTCTCGCTCCAAGTGCTCTGTGCGTCGACAAGAATTATCAGGTTGTTAAGCATAGACGCTTTCATATCCCATTTGGATGTAGACTCATTACCGTGTTGTTACTATTTTTTATGATCCAAAAACTGCGCTGCTGTATAATTCAACTGGCTCATGTTATTGTAATAGTCTCTTGCCACTTGCTTGCTCTTTTTCGTGTCCCGAATCTTCTTCTTTTGATTCAAAAAATGCTTTTCTAATAATGTCTTATTTTCCTGCTCCATATTTTGGATTCGAATGCTTTTGTCTGTGATTTCACGGATCAAATCTTGAAGCATACATATTTCTTTCTCATATGCTTTCCTATTATATAGGAGTTCCTCACGAACTCTTTCATATACACTGTCGAATCCGCTGTCCAATAAGTCCAATTCTGCGATTAATTTGGAAATATCCTCTATTTTTCGGTCAAATGTGGTTTCATCCAGCTCCTGCTGCGTGGCGATTTGATGAATCTCTGATGTTTTATCAAGGATCCGGCTCAATATACTGCTTTTGTTTTGTAAGCTCTCTGTCATAATCTGCAAGTAATTTATGTCTGCCATGTCCTTCACCTCTCACTCTTATTTGGATGACTGTGCCCGTTTCATGACTTCTTTCCATGTGTCCCTCATCCCACGCAAATGTCCCAGGACTTCATTTAAGATTTCAACGTCTTTCTTTATATTGGCCTGAACCAGGCGATCGTATATATATGCATATACATTGTCAAAATCTTTAGCTACTGGATATTTGAAATCCAGTGTCGCACGAAACTCCTCTATGACTCTCTGTGCTTTTTTGATGTTCAGATGCGCTGCCTGAATATCTTTTTTTTCAATTGCTGAAATCGCGATATTGCAAAACTTGATTGCTCCCTCATAAAGCATAAGCGTCAGCTCTGCCGGAGATGCTGTAAGTATTTTGCTTTGATTATAGGTTGCGTATGGATTTTTTGCCATATACCTCGTCCTCTCCTTGTTATATTATCCGATGATAGAATCCTATTATTATATTATCAGTTATCCTCTCTATTGTCAAACCACCTGTAATAGAATTTGCTTCAAGTGGTTACTATTCGTTACTATTCACAGCTCCGCTGTTCATAGCAACAAAATGCACATACCGAAGGCACACAGAACGTAAATACTCCCTTCGGTCGTATTTGGCGCACTGCTGCCCCGGATTTTCAAGCAAAATGCGCTTGAAAATACCTTGCTGGATAGTAGCTGTGAATAGTAACTGCAAGTGAAAAAGCCTCACTGATTTTTATTCTATCAGCAAGACTTTTCACTATTTTAGATTTCATTATGAAACAAATACATCAACCACCTAACATGGATGTCAAGTTGCTCGTCTGCGACTGTAATTTGGAAAGCGCTGTCTCCATTGCCGCAAACTGTTTATAATATTTTTCTTCCATTGCTGAAACTTTCTCTTCCCAAGATGTGATCGTCTTTGATAAATCACTGTATTCCTTTTTCATCTGTTTATCATTATATACTGTATATGCCGATCTTAAGGAAGAAGATTTCATCTTTCCATCGATGGAACTATAAAGTTTCTGTGACAGCTGGGAAAAGAACGAAACCACTGTATCCGGATCATTGGAAATCATCTCCATGAGTTTATCCGTATTTCCCTTTGTATTGTCATCATCCTGGTCTCCATCAATATGGAAAGCGTTTTTCTCGTTATCCTCTGCATTGAAATATCCAAGAGTCTTGATTCCAAAGCTGGATAGGCTATAGTTCTTTCCATCGATTTTAAAGGAAGAAAGCATGGATGATGTCATTCCTGACATGACAGACTGCAGGGTACTGTCCCGTCGAAGAATGGAACCCTTGATTTTTTCCTCCCATTTCTCGATTTCTTTGTCCGTCATTTTATCTTTTTCATCATCTGTCAGAGGCTCATAGCCTTTTGCGGAAGCTGCGTTGTATAAGCCGTCCATTTCATTGATGAGCTCATTGTATGACTTGATAAAACTTTTAATCTTATCATAGATACCCTGGGCGTCTGTCGCAATGGTGACATCGACAGCTTCTCCGTTTGTGACTGACATCGTATTTAATGTGAGACCGTTTACGGTGAAGTTGTTGCTCTTTGATGTGTATTCTACTCCGTTTAGCCGGATGACAGCATCCTGACCTACGACCTTGCTGGCGTTTTTGCTAAGCTGGGCATCAAAGTCGCCATTGGCTACCTGAGAAGCGAATTTCACTCGTGAAAACACATCAGCAGCATCTGCACCACTGAGGACACTGTTTTCTTTCATATATTCGCCATTTTGATTTACCCATTTTTTCTCGTTGGCAATACTTCGTTTCAAGTCAGTAATGTTAGTATTATTTGTTGTAATCTCACTCTCCAGAGTTGTTATACGACTCTCTGCACTATCATTTGTAATGATTTTATCATATTTGTCATATTTATCAAGCTTCTCTTTTGCTGCTTTATACTCATCCGATTCTTCTGTTATTCCATCTTTGAGGATTTTATTGTTATTGCTGTCTAACTCAAAATGTCCAGCTTCATCCGTTTTATAAATCTGTGCTTCAACACTTTCCTTTAACTTATCACGTTCATCTGCTGAAAGCTTTAAATAATCTATCTCAGCCTGATTTTCCTTATTCGTCTCGGTATATTGGGAAATCTGTTTTGTTTGATTTTCAATCATGTTATT
>CADBUD010000278.1 GCA_902797785.1 uncultured Lachnospiraceae bacterium | reverse complement strand
TCCTTTAGCTTGCCGGCGCGTTCCTTGATCTCCCGCTCTGCCACATCCTCCGGAGCCTGCTCATAACGCGCAAATTCATAGGAGAAGTTTCCGCTTCCACTCGTCATGGAGCGAAGGCGGGTGCTGTAGCCGTAGAGCTCAAGATACGGAATATCTGCCAGAATCTCCTGGTATCCGTTATCCACCGGATTCATGCCCATGACACGTGCCCGGCGTTTATTGAGATCTCCCATGATATCTCCGGTGTAGGCATCCGGAACGATGACCTTTAAGGAGGCGATTGGCTCTAACAGGACAGGATTTGCCTGAAGGAAACCTTTTTTAAACGCCTGCTGGGCTGCCACCTTGAACGCAAGCTCGGAAGAATCCACCGTATGATAGGAGCCATCGTACAAAACTGCCTTTACCCCAAGAACCGGATAAGCTGCCAGCGGACCGCTCTTTACGGACTCGGCAATTCCTTTTTCTACGGCTGGGAAGTAATTCTTTGGAACTGCTCCCCCTACCACGCACTGATCAAAGGTATATGGCGTCTCCAAATCCCCGGATGGTTCAAAGGTCATCTTGACATGACCATACTGCCCATGTCCACCGGACTGTTTTTTGTATTTGTATTCGACATCTGATTTTTTGCGGATCGTCTCACGGAACGCGATTTTTGGACGCATCAGCTCAATCTCTACTTTATATTTTTCTGCCATGATGCTCTCCACAATCTCCAGGTGCTGCTCACCCATGCCATAAAGAAGCGTCTGTCCATTCTCACTGTCATTGACATTCCGGAGCGTCAGATCCTCCATCAGCAGTTTGGAAAGAACCTGGGAAATCTTATCCTCATCTCCTTTTTTCTTTGCCTTATAACGCATATATACATAAGGCTTTGAAATATTTGCCCGAAGATAAGCGATTGGATTTTTCCTTGTCGAAAGAGAATCCGTTGTCAGACTGTTTTGAAGTTTGGCAAGTGCACCAATGTCCCCGGCGTGAAGTTCAGGAACCTCCTCCGCTTTGTTTCCGCGCATCACATAAAGCTTTCCGATTTTTTCATCACAATCCCGATGGTAATTGAACAGAACGTCGTCTGCCTTCAGCACTCCGGAATTGACTTTGATCAGGGAATATTTTCCAATATATGGATCAACGATGGTTTTAAAGATATAAGCCGATTTAGGCTTGGAGAAATCATAATCTGCTTCAAAGACTTCATTGGACTGAGCATCGATACCCGCACAGCTGCGACGATCCGGACTTGGGAAATATTTTACTATATCGACCATCAGAGTGTACATACCGCGTGCTAAGGTATTCGATCCCATTAGAACCGGAACAATGGAACCGTCAAATACACTGACGCGCAATGCCTGACGGATCTCATCCTCGGAAAATTCATCTCCCTCAAAATAACGATCCATAAATTCTTCACTGGTCTCTGCGACAGCCTCTAACAGGGCGTCCCGGCAGATTGACAGATTCTCCTTGGAATACTCCGGCAGCTCCATTGGATCGATCGTCCCTTTTTCATTCCATCGCTTCGCTCTTTGCTGAATGACATTGACATATCCCACGAACTCTCCATTTTCGCGGATTGGGAGATGGAACGGTGCGATTTTCTTTCCATAAAGCTCCTGTAAATCAGTCACGACCTGACGGTAGCTGGCATTATCAATATCCATATCCGTTACAAAAAACATTCTGGGAAGATTGTTTTTTTCGCAGATCTCCCAGGCACGCTTTGTTCCTGTCTCAATGCCTGCCTTTCCGGAAACAACAATGATTGCTGCGTCTGCCACGGAAACCGCCTCTTCTACCTCTCCCACAAAATCAAAATACCCCGGAGTATCCAACAGATTGATCTTATTTTCTCCCCATGGGATTGGAAGCAGGGATGTCTTGATGGAAAACTTCCGTTTTGCTTCTTCTTTGTCAAAATCACTGAGCGTATTTCCATTCTCCACTGTCCCCATACGCTTTGTCAGACCTGCCAGATACGCCATGGCCTCAGCTAAGGATGTCTTTCCGCAGCCCCCATGTCCCAGTAAAACCACGTTACGGATCTTGTCCGTTGTAAATACATTCATAGTTTCGTACCTCCCATTTCAGATTTTTTGAACAAAACAGAAATCCATTTCGTCCATAAGTATAATCATATTGTACTGATTATCTGACAATTTGACAATAGTTTTTGGCAAAATTAACAAATTTTCCTGTGACATCGAAATCAGTACGTTTTACAAATGTCAACAAGATATACTCATGAACGAAATGTCCTGCCGCTTTGCTCATTTTTCATATAAGCTTTCATTTTTGAAATTTGGGGAAAAAATTCCATTGTTGTTTTCACCATCATTCCATAGGAACTACCGGCGTCCAATATTCCTGGTTATAGAGATCCGTCAGCCGATACGTGACCCGCTTTTCATTTTCCCCGACCGGAACATCGCTGATCACCATATCTTCTGATACGATCATCTGTTCTCCCATGAGATAGCTGTCCTGATATTCTCCGTCATAGGAATAATAATCGCAGACAAAGTCCAGCGTATCCCCAATCTGAAGCTCCGTCATGCTCTTTGGCACCGTCTCGGTCTCTCCTTCGACATAGTCCAAGGCAGCTCCTGCAATATATCCATGCGGATTCTCATTATCAAACACAAGGATCAGATTCGCCCGTTCCCCATTGAGCAGGACCGGCACGCGTCCGGTAATCGTATAGGCGTTGTCCTCTTCCTCCGTGGTATCCAGATGATAATACGGAACGACCTTTCCATTGATTGCCACCCAGGTTCCGCTCGTATCCGCAACCAGATCATTCTCCTCATTGAAACTGAACATATTGTCCAGTCCAAGATCTACATACCCCTCTCCATCATCATAGAACATATTCATATCGATCTCATGCACCAGGCTCCACTGTTCATCTGTCAGGTCTAAAACAGCTTCTTCTTTGTCATTTTCCGACCAGAACAGACTATTGGCATCGAGACGGTTCATCTCGATATAGTCCCCTGTTTCTTCCTCGGAAAGGACACGGTCATCATAATACTCCGTATTGGAATCATCCAGTCCCTCTACCATGCTCCGGTTGCTTAAAAAGGAACCAATCAGCTGATTTACCATATCTCCCCCACCATTGCCGACTGCCTGCCCCAGCAGGGAAGCCAGTGGATTGGAGGTTCCTCCGGTGGCTGCCTGACCTGTCGTCTCCAAGCTGGCAAAGCCCTTGATGCATTTCGCGTATTCCTGATCCATCCCGATGGCTCCATAGGTATTGCAGGCCTGGTCTACATAGGAGAGGCGTTTGTATGGGAAATAGATGGATACTCCATTTGCATTGGTCATATTGCTTGAGGTCCGGTTATATTTCACGGCACTTTTCAGCGTGTCCGCCAATGCTTTTCCTTCCTCACTCTTCATATTTTCTGCCAAATGAACCAGATCCACCTGATCGATTTTTGAACTGTCCGCAAATTCTCTCGCCGTATATCTGGCATCAGAAACTGCCTTATACTCTTTCTGTTCGATCTTTGTATTGATCGATTTGGAAAATCCGGTCAACTTTTCCGGTACAGTATGGGAAAATTCTGCCAGATCGATCAGCGACAATGTTGTTTTCTGACCTCTGCATTTGGAGGCACAGGCATTGGTATAATCATCAATGATATTTTTTCCGATTTCCAAGGTGGACATGGATGTGTCCTGTCCCCATTTTGTCAACCAGTTCGTATAGTACCAGCCGATTCCCGGCTCCGTTTCCTCCGACGCGATCAGGTAATCCCCATAATCATTCAGCATCAGCGCTGTTTCTGCTGTCGCCATCAGACAAGCGTCAAAACCGATAAAATCAAAGGTCACTCCACCATCGCTCAGAGCTTTTTTGATTCCGCTCAAATTCATGGAACCGCTGCTCTTATTTTTTTCATCATATCCATAACCACTGACGCTTCCTCCGCCGTGATCCCAAAAAATCAGTTCATTCCGGTTCGCCGGATAATTTTTTGCGCACCACTTAATGAATCCGGAAAGTGTCGATGGATCCGTCATGGCCTTGGCGCCATCGTCCTTGACCAGACATTTCAGGGAGCCGTTCTGCACCTGATAAATCTGGTTCACGCTGGTACTGATTCCATTTGTTTTCCAATTGGTACAGCCTCCGGTGTATACAATAATATTGATATTGTCCCCGAATTTTGCCGCTGACATTTCCGATAAGTCATTGGTCGCCATTCCATATTTCGACTCCAAATCGGTACCGCACATGTAGACCATCATCGTGACGACATCTTTTCCGTCCCCTTTGATCACGGTTCTTTTTTCTCTGGAACCGTCTGCAACAGATGTGTTTAATTTATAATTTACATTGGATTCTTCTGAAAAGCTCTCTGTCACTGTCGCTGTAGAGGTTTGTGAGCTGCCGGTTTGATTGACCGTCTGGCCTCCATTTCCGCCGCCAAAGAAAAAGTTGACGATCAACATGATGATGACAGCCGGGATTCCGATTCCACCTCCAATGGCAGCGGCCCGCTTTCCTCCGCCTCCACCGCTTCCTCTGCCCTGATATCCGTCGGAAGATCCGACCGGACCGGTTCCAAGCCCGCTCCCCCGGCGTCTGACATTTCCTCCGCCTTCGGTAACATTTTTTTCTCTGCTTCTTGGTCTGTTATTTTCTGCCATTTTTTCTTTTTTTCCTCCTTTTTCTTAGAAAAACTGCTATGATTCACAGCTCCTCCATATAATAAAGGCGCGCACCAAAATCTGGAAGGAAGCGTACCTCTTCACTGTATCCGGTTCCGGAAAATCCCTGTTTCAGCTTGACGCCGGCGTTCATGAGTGTATCCCCATAAGCTTCATAATCTTCTCTCTCTCCATCCATCTTCACGAATCTTGAAACAACCTCCTGCATCAGGGAATTCTGCCGGATATGCACCGGCGACGCGGTATTCACCAGATCCCCAAAGCTTTTGATGCTGTGTTTTTTTGCCATATTATAAAAATGATATTTCTTTTGTCCGGATAATCCCCTGGCACGATAATACTGATATTGCGTATTCGGCACAACGAGCTTTTGAAGCAGCATTCCGACTGCTTTTTTCCGGTCTTTGGATACGACGGTCCATTCCATGACCTGCTCCGGTGACGGATCCAATACACTTCCCGGAATTTGCCTGCCTTCCGGCAAAAAGCTCCTTCCCCGATAGAAATCCCCAAAGAAATATACCTCCCGCCATGCCTTATAGGTGCTGATCTGTGCCTCGACCTCTTTAAGCTCTTCCGAGCTCAAGTCGCAAAGATTCAGCTCATACCCCAGAACCCCAAAGCCTGCGACCGCATACCGCGTGTCCAACGGAGAAATCCGAAGCGTCTGGTGATTTGGCACCGAAGAAACATGGGACGTCACTGTGGAGAGTGGATATCCAAAGCTGTAACCATACTGGATTTCTGCCCGGCATAAGGCATCCGTGTCATCGCTTCCCCAAATCTGTGGGAAATAGCAGAGCATCCCAAGGTCGAACCGATTTCCTCCGGCTGCGCAGCCTTCAAACAGAATTTTGGGGAATTTTGCCATCAATTCCCTAAGACAACGATACAGCCCCAGGATATACCGGTGGAACACCTCTCCCTGCCGCTCCGGCGGAAGGCCGTTGGAATAACAGTCTGTAAATGTCCGGTTCATATCCCATTTCACATATTCGATCTTTGCCGAAGAAAATACCCGCGACATTTCCTCGATCAAAAAATCCTGCACTTCTTTTTTGGTCAGATCTAAGATTCTTTGATTTCGCCCCTCGGAATGAGGCTTTCCCGGAATTTCAATCGTCCAGTCCGGATGCTTTTCATACAGCCGGCTCTTGACATTTACCATTTCCGGCTCCACCCAGATTCCAAAGGAGAGCCCCAGCTGATTTACTTTATTACAAATCCCTTTCAACCCATCCGGCAGCTTCTTTGGATCCGGCTCCCAATCTCCCAGCGAACTGGTATCATCGTTTCGTCCTAAGAACCATCCGTCATCCATGACGAACAATTCGATTCCCACATCCCGTCCTGCCTTTGCCAGCTTTAGCAGCTTTCGCTCGCTGATATCAAAATAAGATGCTTCCCAGCTGTTCAGCAAGACTGGTCGTGCCCGGTCTCTCCAATATCCCCTTACAATATGCTTTCTTACAAATTCATGCATATTCCGGCTCATACCAGAAAATCCTTCTGCCGAAAAGGTCAGGACTGCTTCCGGCGCCTCAAATTTCTCTCCGCCATCCAGTACAAACGAGAACCCCTGCGGATTGATTCCCGATAAGAACCGCAGTTTTCCAAAGCTTGCCACCTCAAAGACTTCCATGTGATTTCCACTATAGATCAGATTCATCCCATAGACCTCGCCGGTCTCTTCCCCCGCATCCGGCCTGGCCAGACAGACAAAAGGATTTGCCCTGTTTGAAGAAGAGCCGGTAAAACTTGCATTGACCAATTTTCCCGCTCTCAAAGGATGATCCGTCCGCCGCATCTCCCTCACCCAGCCACCGGTAAAGGTGGTCGCAATATATTCTGAGGTCGGGAAGTCCAGCTGCGTGGATAACAACCGCTCCAGGCGCACTGAAGTTTTCCCCTCGTTCACCAGTTTGGACGCTCTGGTAATGACATCACATTCTTCATATACAAAATAGGATAAGACCAGCTTTAAATCATTCTGCCGGTCTTTCATCACAATGCGCAGTGTCTCCACCTTGCCGCTTTCATCATAAGAGCCAGGAAGCGCCGTAAATTCCTCTTTTCCGGAATGAAGAGAAAAATCAGAATAGATAAAATCTGATGTCGTCGATCCATCTTTCGCGACCACTTCCAAAAACGGCTCCCGGATATCCCCCTTCCCATAAGATGACATTTCCAGACAGACATCCTCCAAAGAAAAGCTGCCAGCCCCCGCCTGATACTGATTTGTGTTCCCGGGCGCAAATGCATGCCGCTCAATCAGACAGGATGCATCGCTCTCCTGGCGCAGGGTAATTTTTTTCCCATAGTACAAGTGCTCCAGCTGTCCGGTGTCCATGATTCGGAAGGCATACGTTGTATGCGCTGTTTCTAATATGAAGAAATCCCCCAGTTTTTTTATCATTCCTTCGCCTCCTTATCTTTATTTTTCACATTTTTACTCATCATACCATAAATTCTTTCTCTCTTCCAGATTTTTGTAGAAAATGCTTTGAAATGCTTTGAAATTTCATGTATAATAGTACCAGTTCATTTTTATTCAAACTTCTATCAAACGTTACTATTCACAGTCGATTTGCTAAATGAAAGAGATTCGTCGTGCTTGCACGTAAGAAACTCTTTTATTTAGCAAATTTTCCTGC
>CADBUD010000277.1 GCA_902797785.1 uncultured Lachnospiraceae bacterium | reverse complement strand
GGTCTCTCCTGATGCCATCGAGACCGATCCAGAGTCTATGGTCTCTCCTGATGCCATCGAGACCGATCCAGAGTCTATGGTCTCTCCGAATGCTATTGATACCGATTCAAATTCCTTGGTCTCTCCGGATGCCATCGATACCGATTCAGAATCCGCAGCTACACCATCTGCAATCACACTGAATGCCATTGGTTCCAAAGCCGTATCCGCAGCCACTCCGGATGCGGTCGCATCCAATTCAGAATCCGAATTCTCCCTGGATTCTGTCGAAGCTGCTCCGGTTCTTTCTTCTTCCGGTGATACAGAAACCCAAAATACAGGGACAGTTTCCACGGGAACGGCGACCAAAACGATTGTAGAAAAGGTCACTTTTTCCACGAAAATCATTGTGACCGATCCAAAGCTCTCCACAAAGAAGCTGGGGATGTCCATTTCATCTTCCAATACGATTTCCGTATCCGGACTTTCGAAATACAGTACGGTTACCTATGCTTCCCAAAAGCCATCGGTCGCAGAAGTAAATGAGAGCGGAATTGTCACCGGAATCAAAAAAGGAACTGCCAAAATTCAGGTTTGTGTCGATGGAAAGACCTTTACCTGCAAAGCTTATATCTCCAACCCAAAGTTGAAAAATGATACCTACCTGATCACTCCGAGTCAGACTTCACAGATTTCTTTGAGCGGACTGACCAGTGCCAGCGTAGTTACCTATGCTTCTGAAAACAAAAAAATTGCAAAGGTATCCTCCACCGGTGTGATCACTCCGGTCAAAAAGGGAAGTGCATATATTGATATCACTGCGGATGGACATTCCTTACGCTGTTATGTCGGCATTACGGATTCCCGTGCCATTCATGCTGTACAGCAGTCCAAGGCGATCATCTCGACCTCGACCTACAGTCAGGCGCTCCGGATGTCCAACGGCTATTATGACTGCAGCTCCTTAGTTTTCCGTGGTTATCAGCCATATGGCGGATTGCTCGGTGGTTCGACCTACGCACCTACTGCGGCAGAAGAAGGACGGTATTTAATGAACCATGGAAAAGCCCTTCCACTCTCCTACTGGAATGATGAAACGAAACTACAGCCGGGAGATTTGCTGTTTTTCAGTGGTGGATATAATGGCCGTTACATGAATATCACCCATGTATCGATGTATGCCGGAAATGGATGCCGGGTCGAAAAGGATCCGACCACGCCATTTAACTGTCGAAAACCAGTATTGATCTGCCGACCTACAAAATAAGCTCCGAGCAATCTATAAGTAAACGTCAAACTGATGTTGGAGCCAAAAGGTGCTTCACTGTGCAAAAAACGCATGAAAATACCTTGCGGGATAGTGGCTGTGAATAGTAACGCTTCACTCCTTGTGGCCTCAACATCAGTTGATACAAAAAAAGAGCTTCTTCGTACTTATACGTAAGAAGCTCTTTTTTTATAGCGATAGGGGAGCTGTAAATAGTAATCAAAACTATACCAGCCGCACCTTTTTAATCGACTGAACGAACTCACGGTTGCTCCTGGTCCGGACAAACATATTCAGGATGTTTTCAACCGCTTCCTCTGTCTTCATTCCATTGATTGCTTTTCTCATATGATATACGGCATCTAATTCTTCCCGGTCAAGCAGCAGATCCTCACGTCTGGTTCCGGATTTGACAATATCAATCGCCGGGAAGATCCGACGTTCTGAAAGCTTCCGGTCAAGTACCAGCTCCATGTTTCCTGTTCCTTTAAATTCCTCATATACGACATCATCCATTTTGCTTCCTGTGTCTACCAGGGCTGTTGCAAGAATGGTAAGACTTCCGCCTTCTCTCATGTTTCTGGCTGCTCCAAAGAACTTTTTCGGCATATGGAGCGCTGCCGGATCCAGACCTCCGGAAAGTGTCCGACCACTCGGTGGTACGATCATGTTATAAGCTCTTGCCAGACGGGTAATGCTGTCCAGAAGAATGATCACATCTTTTTTGTGCTCTACCAGCCTCTTCGCCCGCTCCATTACCATTTCCGCCACTCTCTTATGATGCTCTGGAAGCTCATCAAATGTCGAATAGATCACTTCTACGTTAGGACCCTCGATCGCCTCTCGGATATCTGTGACCTCCTCCGGACGTTCATCGATCAAAAGAATGATCATATGGGTCTCCGGATTGTTCTTTTTTATGGATTTTGCAATCTCCTTTAGCAGTGTCGTTTTACCTGCCTTTGGCGGCGAAACGATCATTCCCCTCTGTCCTTTGCCGACAGGGGAAACTAGATCAACGGTTCTCATAGAAGTACTGGAAACTGCTGCCTCTAAGCAGAGCCGCTCATTTGGAAAGACCGGGGTCAGATCCTCAAAATTCTGCCTGGTCACGGCATCGGAAGGATTTAGTCCATTTACCGCTGTGACATATAGCAGAGCGCTGAATTTTTCTCCGGCTGTTTTGATTCGTGTATTTCCTGTTACGATATCCCCTGTCTTTAAATTAAAGCGACGAATCTGGGAAGGAGATACATAGACATCATTTTCTCCCGGAAGATAGTTTTCACACCGGATAAATCCATATCCATCCGGCATGACCTCCAAAATACCGTCGGCGACTTGTCCACTGTCGAGAGCCTGGAAATCTGTTTCCTGAACCATTCCCCGGCCCTCCGGAATCTGATACGGCATCCGTCCTATATTTTCCGGATTTTTTCTGGACATTCCATCTACATTTTTGCGATAGGTCTCCATGACCCTTCCCTGCGGATTCCGATGCTCCGGATCATACGTCCGGTTCATCTTCTGCATTCCACGGTAAGGCTGCTCATCTCTGCCCGAATGTCCCTGCTGATAGCCGTCCGTGACAGCGCCTCTTCCATTTCCATAGCGATTTCCCATTCCATTTGAACCGCTCATATTGCCATTGGACATAGTAGAAGAAGATACTCCATTCGGCATTCTTCTGACATAGGATACGGATGGTGCATTGTCCTGTCTGTCCTGTCTGTCCTGTCTGCTCTCTCTGACCTCCGGCTCTTCTGGCTCTGTAACAGAATCTGCATTTTTCTCCTGTTCGTCATATTCCACCAACATGTCAATGATTTCGTCTTTTTTCTTTTTCGATAAATTTTTTATCCCCCTGGCTTTCCCAATTTCCTTTAATGCTGTTAACTGAAGTGATTTGTACTTCTCTCTCATGTTTGACTCCTTTCATCTTTTCACCTTTTACCTTTTCACTTATTTGATTTTCTATGTACGTCGAAGCAAAAACATTCCCCGTTATTTTTGTACTGTAGATACATCTCCTGTTTTATGTTCCTTTACATAAATATTTGGGGATTACTAGATATAGATTCAACTGGATTTCCTGCAAGAACATGCAGATATCAAGTATTAAAACGATGTCACTATTCACAGCTCCGCTGTTCATAGCAACAAAATGCACATACCGAAGGCACACAGAGTGCAAATACTCCCTTCGGTCGTATTTGGC
>CADBUD010000276.1 GCA_902797785.1 uncultured Lachnospiraceae bacterium | reverse complement strand
CCAACTAATACCTTGGATTTTAGGTATCTTTGAGTACATTTGCTCACGTTTGATAATGTTTTTAATTACTTAATATTTTCTCCTTTTCATTCATAGATGATCTGCCCGTCAAAAGTTCCTATTTCCCTGCATGGTCTTTTGACTGTAAATTATAAATAGGAACTGTCTTGAAATGACCTGTTATTTTGAGACAGTTCCCAAATTTGATTCACGGAGCATCCGTCTTCTGTATAACTTCAGAGCACGTTTGATTTCTTCATTTTTATAGGGAAAAATCACAGTATGAAATTCTTCAAGATCTGTAATTGCGCAGTTGATTTTTTGAAGATGTATTTTATTTTTTTTCTTCGGTTTTTCTATAGGTCTTAACTCTCCGTCTGAGAGAAAAGCGAATCGTTCTTCTTCTGCTACAATAATATATTGTTTCCCTTTATCATGACCTGCTTTTACCGTTACAAATTCTCCAATCATGTCTTCCTCTCAAACGTCGTTTCGTATTTGCGGTTTCTATAAAATAGACAGAATCTCCGGTTCCCCGTCGAGTACAATGATCGTATTCTCATAATGTGCGGAAAGAGTCCCATCCTCTGTCACGACCGTCCAGTCATCTTCCAGCCACTCCACATCCGGCCGTCCGATATTTAACATCGGTTCAATCGCAAATGTCATGTTCTTATATAGCTTAGGGCCTCTTCTTCTCTGACGGAAATTTGGAATCTGCGGATCTTCATGCAGATTTTTTCCAATGCCGTGACCGACCAGTTCCGTAACGACCCCGTATCCGAAACGTTCCGCATACGCTCCGATTGCATTTGAGATGTCATAAAGATGCATCCCTTCTTTTGCCATTTTGATTCCTTCAAAAAAGCTCTGCTTTGTTACCTCGATCAGCTGTTGTGCCTCCGGGGAAATCTGGCCTACTCCATGAGTACGCGCGGCATCAGAGTGATATCCCTTATAGATCACTCCGGCATCCAGGCTGACAATATCCCCTTCCTGTAAGATCCTGTCTGCGCTCGGAATACCATGTACCACCTCATCATTTACGGATACACAGATCGAGGCAGGATATCCATTGTAATTCAAAAAGGATGGAATACATCCATAACCGCGAATCAGTTTTTCTCCCTTTTGATCGATATCCAATGTAGAAATTCCCGGACGGATAAAGCGCCCTAACTGTTCATGAACATCGGCCAATATTTTTCCAGCTTCACGCATGAGATTTAATTCTCTTTGAGATTTGATCGTAATTGCCAAAATCCTTGCCTTCTTTCTAATTTATTAAAGCTGTAATTGCTTCAAATACATCTTCCATTTTCTGGGTACCATCGACTTCTTTTAAAATTCCTTTCTCGGTATAAAAATCGATGAGAGGCTGTGTCTGGTCATGATAGACACCTAAACGATTCTTTACCGTCTCCGGTTTATCATCATCCCGAAGAATCAGTTCGGATCCACAGTTATCACAGATATTCTCTGTCTTTGGCGGGATATGTACCAAATGATACGTCGCACCGCATTTGACGCAGGCACGTCTGCCTGACATCCGGTTGATGATGTTCTCATCCGGAACATCTACATTGATCGCATAATCAATTTTGTCACCGGTCTTATTTAAAGCGTCCTCTAGTGCCTCTGCCTGTGGAATGGTTCTTGGAAACCCATCCAGCACATATCCATTTTTACAGTCCTCGTTTTTTACGCGATCCATTAAAAGATCGACGGTCAGCTCATCCGGAACAAGCTGCCCCTGATCCATGTAGCTTTTTGCTTTTTTCCCAAGCTCCGTCCCATTCTTGATATTGGCACGGAAAATATCTCCGGTAGAGATATGCGGGATTTGGTATTTTTCTGCTATTTTTTTCGCCTGTGTGCCTTTTCCGGCACCCGGCGCTCCTAACATAATGATTTTCACGATTCGTACCTCCTATACCTGTTTAATCTGTTTTTTCTCATAAGATATGGTAAAATAAATTTCCTGTTTTGTCAACACTTCATGGGAAATGGAGTGTAGTTTTTT
>CADBUD010000275.1 GCA_902797785.1 uncultured Lachnospiraceae bacterium | reverse complement strand
GTTTCCTTCCAGGCTATTCTTTCTCCTGGCTGTGCAAAAAACTGACAAGCTGGTCTATTTCCCGGCTCTCTTCTGCGTTCATCTCCTTTAAATATTCCTGAAACGCCTTTTCCTTTAGTTTTTCATGTGTCTTCCGGTCAATCATAATCTCCTCTAAACGTTTTCTGCGTTCTTCGACGTTTTTATTTTGAACGTGAATTGCTAAAACCTGTTCCCGAATCTTGTCATCCATATGATCCATTGCCTGGCGCGTCAAGCGTATTTCCCGAATATTTAGAGCTTTCTCCAGCTTTTTTTTTGTCTCCTGCTCATATGCCGCTTTTTGGGCTTTCAATTTTACTAATTTGTCTTCTTCCTCATGCAGCTTTGCCAACTCCATGGCATAGTTGTTTTTGGCCTGACGTTCAAAATTCTGCTGAATTTCCAAGATGTTCTGCATACTATAACGAAATTTTTTCATCGCCATGCCCCTTTTTACGACTCTTCAAAAATATCTTTCAGTAACTGCAATTCTTCTTCAAAAGTAAACTTTTCATCCGTCTGCTGCATCAAAAAACCATTGATCTCATCAATTTTACTGATAGCATAATCAATTTTGGGATTGCTTCCCTGACGGTATGCTCCGATGGAAATCATATCTTCAGACTCATTATAGGTCGCAAGCGTGTTTTTTAATTTTCCTGCCAGATTTTTATGCTCCTTGTCAACAATTGCACTCATAACACGGGAAATGCTCTGCAGCACATCAATGGCAGGATAGTGATTTTTGTGTCCCAATGCCCTGGAAAGCATGATATGACCATCTAAAATACTTCGAGCCGTATCGGTAATAGGCTCGTTGAAATCATCTCCGTCGACCAAAACGGTGTATAGCCCGGTAATGGAACCCTTGTCCGAATTACCGGCACGCTCCAGCAAACGCGGCATCTCGGAATAAACGCTTGGCGGATACCCCCTTGTCACGGGAGGCTCTCCGGAGGCCAGACCAATTTCCCTTTGAGCCATGGAAAAACGGGTCAAAGAATCCATCATCAGCAGAACGTCCCTGCCCTGGTCACGAAAATACTCCGCTACTGCTGTTGCGGTCTTCGCTGCTTTGTTACGGATCAGCGCCGGTTTATCTGAGGTGGCCACGATAACGACAGAACGCTTCATGCCCTCTTCTCCAAGGTCACGTTCGATAAACTCCCTTACCTCCCTGCCACGCTCTCCAATCAGAGCGATAACATTGATGTCAGCCTTGGTATTTCTTGCGAACATTCCCAACAGCGTGCTTTTTCCCACTCCACTTCCCGCGAAAATGCCGATTCTCTGCCCTTTTCCTATCGTTAAGAGCCCATCGACAGCTTTCACGCCCAAAGGGAGGACTTCTTCTATGATTTCTCTCTCCATTGGATCTGGAGGTTCAGCCTCAACTGGGTAATTTTGAAGTGTCCGCAACTTTTGATCCGTATCAGTCGGTCTTCCGATTCCATCTAAAGAATGCCCTAAGAGTTCATCACCGACAGGAATAGTCAGCGGTCTGCCTGTATTTTCCACGATGCAGCCCGAACCTATTCCCTCTGTGCTGTCATAGGGCATTAAAACAATTCTTTTATCTCGAAATCCAACAACCTCAGCCATTACATACTGATTTTTTTCTTTATCAATGATAATCCTGCATAAATCATTCAGCTTTGCTTCCGGTCCAAGGGATTCAACCGTTAAACCTACTACCTTGACCACTCGGCCCAGATTTTTATAAAATACATGTTCTGCCAAATCGTAGTACTTCTGAAGGTCGATATGACAGCTTTTTTCTATTTCAGCAATTTGCACGATTACTTCACCTCAAATGCTCAGAGTTCTTAGATCACTGATCAGATTCTGAAGCTGAGTATCGATTCCACAATCAAATACTCCACCATCTGTCTCAACGACACACTGTCCCTTTTCCAAAGAAGGATCCTCCATGATTCCAAGCTCTACACTTCTCCCCACACGTTCTGTGATCTCTTCCTTATGGCTCATCATGAAATCAAAATCCTCGCGCGATACTCTGACAAAGAACTCTTTGCTATTTTCTATTTTATTTAGGGATTTTTTCACCAAATGAAGTAAAATATCCTGTTTATCGATATAGTTTGTCTGAAACACCTTGTCAAATACAGTTGAAATCGTCCGCACCAATACCGGCTCCAGTTCTTCGAAGCGCTGACGATACCGTCGTTCCAAATTTTCTTCCTGAAGTTTTAGCTCTTCTTCCCTGTGATCCAATTCCCTGCCTCGCTGTGCCAGCATGGCCTCCTCAGCTTCCAGCTTCTGGCGTCCTGCTTCGTAGCTTTGTTCGAAGCCTTCCTGCTGTCCCAGTGTTTTTCCTTCTTCAAATCCAGCCTGACGTCCTTCTTCAAATGCTTCCTGCCGAATCTCTTCCACCCGATCTCTGGCATCCAGTACAATCGTATCTGCTTCGATTCTGGCAGCCTCAAGCATATCATCCATCAGTTCCTGATGAGGAGCCCTGCGCCGATGACGCTCCAGCATATTTTTCAGCCGTGGACTTTCCTCTGCTGCTTCAAGACCTCCAAAATCAATTTGACGAAAGCCTTCTTCAACCGCCTCTGATCCTCCTGATTCTTCTGTCAAGGCACGCACCTGTCCGGCAGCCGGATTTAGGTTTCCCAGCTTTTCCTGAAGCAATGCATTGGTATCGATTTTACGGATTTTTGGTGCCTCTGTCACAATCTGATATTTATAAAGATTAGACAATAATCTCGTCACCTCCGCCCCGGGAAATAATAATTTCCGCGGAATCCTCTAAGCGTCGGATGACTCCGACAATCTTTTGCTGCATTTCTTCGACATCCTTCATACGAACCGGACCCATAAATTCCATATCTTCTTTGATCATGGCAGCAAGACGTGTTGACATATTTCGAAGGACTGCATTCTGAACCTCTTCGTTCGCTCCTTTCAAAGCAATCGCAAGGTCGTTGCTTTCTACATCCCGAATCACACGCTGAATCGAACGGTCGTCGAGAAGAAGGATATCTTCGAAGACAAACATCTTCTTTCGAATCTCGTCTGCCAATTCCGGCTCGTCGATTTCGAGGGTTTCCATAATATGTTTTTCTGTTCCACGGTCTACGGTGTTCAAAATCTCTACGATAGCTTCGACACCACCAATGATCGTATAATCCTGATTTACTAGAGAAGACAGCTTCCGTTCCAAAATACGCTCCACCTCCTGAACGACATCCGGAGAAGTTCGATCCATGAGAGCGATACGCTTTGCTACATCCGCCTGTTTCTCCTCAGATAAAGCGCCCACGATCTGAGCTGCTTGCCCTGCCGGAAGATAGGACAAAATCAAAGCAATGGTCTGTGGGTGCTCATCCTGAATAAAGTTCAAAAGCTGAGAAGCCTCTGTTTTTCTGACGAACTCGAACGGACGAACCTGTAAGGAAGCTGTCAGCTTACCAATCACGGCCTGAGCCTTTTCGTCTCCCAATGCTTTTTCCAAAAGCTCTCTCGCATAGCCAATACCACCCTCAGCAATGTACTGCTGTGCAAGGCAGACTTGATAAAATTCCTCTAATACTGCCTCTTTGTCCGTTGCTGATACACTTCTTGTGTTTGCAATCTCTAATGTCAGCTCTTCTATTTCTTCTTCTTTTAGATGTTTAAATACTGACGCAGATTTTTCAGGTCCAAGGGCAATCAAAAGAATTGCTGCTTTTTGGACTCCTGTAATATCTTCTACCATACCAGTTACTCCCAATCTTCATTCAACCAGTTCCGAAGCAGATTCGCCACAGCTTCTGGTTTTTCATCAACAAATTTTTCAATCAGCCTTCGTGTCTCAGACACTTCATTATAATCAATATCTTCCAGTTCTTCTTTTTCTTCTTCTGTTGCTTTTGTTGTTTCAAGAAGCTTATCCACAGAAACCTCCGGTTCAAGCTCTTCGACTACTTCTCTCCGCATGCTCGTAATCACAACGAACAGCAATAACAGAGCTATTAATGCAATTAAAATATAGGTCAGATAATCTGTGACTGTCCGGCCGGAGCCTTCACTTGCCACAAACATCGGCACCTCATAGGCAACGACAGAAACATTTTCCACAGCAATTCCTGAAGCCTTTGACACCATATTGATAAAGCTCTCATCAACGTCGATCTGTGTCCTCTCGCTATTTTGCTCAATGAATTCATCAAATGTCATGCCGTCTAATGTTCCGTTGTCCTTTAACACATCCTCTTTGTAAATCCGGTTCTGCGTCAGAACGACCGCAATCGTGGAATTTTCCGTATCAATCGAGCCCGCCGGCGTCTTTGTTTTGGTGATGCTTTCATTCGGCAGATATTTAGTCGTCGTATCAGAGATCGTTTCCCGCGTTTCGTTATCGTCCTCCAGCACATAGGTCGTATCCTGATCATTGGAATCCGTTCCCGGAACCCCTCCGACTCCTGAAACAGATTCGGATTCGTAGATTGACTCGCTGTCTTTATATCCCTGAGCCTGTCCTTCTTCGACATAATAACGATGGTCTGTCTCTTCTCTTTCACTGAACAACACGACCAGATTCGGAGATACCTGGGCATCATCATACAGACTGCTTCCGATGATCGCCTGCTTGACTTTATTGGAAATCTGAGATTCCATCGCTGTTTTAAAGCTTAACTGATCTGTCGCATTGTTGATGGAATTGCTCGCATCGTCACCTGTAAATAAGGTGTTTCCATCAGAATCCATAATGGTAATTGTCGTGGTATCATCATTTCCTATGGCTGTCGCCACATAATGTGCAATCCCAGAAATGGTATTCTTGTCCAGCTCTCCCGAAAGCTCCAACATGACGCTGGCATGCGTCTTCTTTTCCTTTGATAAAATTGTCCCGTCATCTTCCGGAATGCTTAAACTGACGGCAGCAGCATCAATGGAATTCATTGTTTCCAGTTCTCTGGAAAGCTTTTTCTCAATATAGAGCTTATACTGCTTTTCTTTATCGGATTCTGTCGTACTCAAGCTGCTGCTGACAATATTGTTCATGGAAAAGCTATCTGTTGGTATATCATTTGCACCAAGTGCTATGTTTGCAGCTGCCTCATCTTCTTTATTGATAGAAATCGTCAGTCCATCATCAGAAACATCATATGTAATCCCCTGCTCTGTCAGAAGCTCTGTCACTTCAGAGGACTCCTTGGTATTCTCGCATGTCATCAGCACGATCATGTTTGGGCGGGTCATTACAAATGCCAGAATCCCGATCGCGATCAGAATACCAGCCACTCCGCTGATGATCGCTGTTTTCTGTTTCAGAGAAAACCTCCCCCACCAGGCAAGAATCCTCTGCGGTATATTTCTTAACCGTTCATTCATTTATTTTTCACCTACATCTGCATCTGCATAATTTCTTTATACGCTTCTAAGAATTTATCCCTGACAGCTACCGTATATTGAATCGCTGCCTCTGCCTTAGACTGAGCGATTCCTAAATCATGGGTGTTTTCAGAAAGCCCCATTGCCAGCTTGATTTCTTCCAGCTCTTCCTCATTCTGGTACTGATTCGTCTCTTGAATCATATCTAAGGCCGCCTGATAGACCGCATCAAAGCTTCTCGTGCGATCTGTTTCTTCCAGCTCCTGCGGAAGCAGACTTTTTCTTAATGTAGGTGAAATATTTGTCAAACTCGAAATATCCATTCTATTTCCCTTTCCGTTACAATTTGCCGTTCAACTGATGTTTCTATTAGCTGCTGCTAATCGACAATCCCTTCAATGCAAGATTTTTACTCGCCTCAAATGCCGTCGCGTTTGTCTGATACGCACGGCTCGCATCGATTAAATTTGTCATTTCTGTAATGGTATTGACATTTGGATAGGAAACATAACCATTTTCATCTGCATCCGGATGAGATGGGTCATATTTCATGACAAAATCCGATTCCCGATCCTCGGAGACCCGAACGACCTTGACTCCATTTCCACTATAAGCCGTATTTACATTATTTAGGATACTGCGAAAGGATTTTTTTGTTTTTTCTTCGAAAGTCACAATCCGCCTGCGGTACGGAGTGCCATCCTCTGTCCGGGTCGTCGTGACATTAGCCAAATTTTGTGAAATGACATCAATCCGGAACCTCTGCGCTGTCATTCCGGATGCATTAATATCAAATGACTGAAATAAACTCATGAATTGTCCCTCCTGCTTCACTGCTTTTTTCGGGCTGTGTTTTTATGATTTTTCGAACAACACGGGTGTTTAACAGGCAAGTCATTTATTTTATCACTGCCTTGATCTGAGTGAAATGATGTTTGATACTGTCTGTCAGCCCCTGATACTTAATCTGGTTCGCAGCCAGCTCTGTATTTTCTGTATCCTCATCCACATTGTTTCCATCCAGACGATAGGAAAATGCCGCGTCATCTACATAGGCATGTACATTGCTTAGATTTGTCAGAGAAACCTTTTTGATCTTTTGATCCATCGTCTCATAGCGGCTCCTGCCAATCTCATTTTTCAGAACCCGCTCAAAGTCAACATCTGACCGTTTATATGTCGGCGTGCTGACATTTGCCAGATTATTTGAAATCACTTCATTGCGAAGCCAGCTGGCATCTGCTGCCTTTGTCAATACATTGACATAACTGTATAGGTCTGCACCTCCCATGATTCGACCTCCCTTTCCCTGAACTGTTTTTTTACTTCTCCATTATAAAGAAAAAGTCAAATAAAAACAAGACATATTTTCATCTTTCCAGATTTTTCTCTTATTTTTTTCATTTTTTTGTCAATTATCATCTATTTTAAGAAAAAAGCACAAATTCTACCCTCTTTTTTTCAATTCTTCAAACACTAATTCGTTGCAGACACGGATATATGTTCCCTTCATCCCGGCAGAATGAGCTTCAATGACTCCTGCGCTTTCAAATTTTCGCAAAGCATTCACAATGACGGAACGGGTAATTCCTGCTTTATCCGCAATTTTGCTCGCCACAAGAGTTCCCTCGGTTCCGTTCAATTCTTCAAAAACATGACGCACCGCATCTAATTCTCCCAGGGAAAGGGTACGAAACGCAGATTTGACGATCTGTTCCTTTCTCTGTTCCTCTTCATTTTCTTCATTGACGGAGCGAAGCATTTCAAGGCCTACCACCGTAGCGCCATATTCGCAAAGAATAATATCATCAATGGAATAATTCTCTTTTTTCTGATACAAAAATAAGGTGCCAAAGCGCTCCCCGGCAATATCGATGGGGGTGATCAGTGCCTGAATCCCTTCAATTTTTTCCCTTGAAAATCCAAGTGTTTCCAGGTTCACATTCTCTTTGGTAGAAAGAATTCCCAAAAGTCTCTCGTTCATCTCCGGCTCAAGATAGCTTCCTACCGTTCCTTCGATCAAAAGCTGCTCTGCCTGCTGCCCCCGGGACAGTTCGCTTCTTCCCAGAATTTTACCTTTTCTGCTGATTACAAGCGCATTGGATGACAAAATCTCTGTCAAAACTGCACAAATATCATTAAATACGACCTTAGAAGATGTATTGTTATGGAGTAGTTTGTTGATTTTTCTGGTTTTATCCAACAACTGTACACTCATTGCTTCGCCTCCACGTAGCCACACTGCTCATTTGCGCAGGCAATCCGGTTTCCTTTTTCCACCATATATCCCCCACATTCCGGACATTTCTTTTCGACTGGTCTGGACCATGACATAAAATCACATTCCGGATTATCCTCACACCCATAATATTTTCTTCCTTTTTTGGTCTTCTTTAACACGATTTCTTTTCCACATTTCGGACAGCTCACACCAATTTTTTCATAATATGGCTTGGTATTTCTGCACTCCGGGAATCCCGGACATGCCAAAAACCTACCATGCGGACCATATTTAATTACCATGTTTCTTCCACAGTTTTCACAGATTTCATCTGAAACCTCATCCGCAATTTCAATTTTTTCCAGCTTTTTCTCCGCCTCATTTACAGCAGCATCCAAATCCGGATAGAAATTTCGAACGATTGACTTCCATTTGACCTCTCCATCCTCTACACTGTCCAGCAGGGATTCTAAATATGAAGTGAATTTTACATCCACAATTGTGGAAAACTCCTGTTTCATTATATCATTGACGACCTCTCCCAGTTCTGAAACATAAAGTTTTTTCGCTTCCTTTACGATATATCTTCTGGCTAAGAGCGTCGTAATTGTCGGAGCATAGGTACTTGGTCTTCCTATGCCAAGCTCTTCCATCGTCTTCACTAATGACGCTTCGGTATAATGTGCCGGCGGCTGGGTAAAATGCTGCTCCTGCCGCAGCTCCTTCTGCGTCAGTTTCATCTGCTCTTCTAAATTCTTAGGAAGTTTTTCTGTTTTTTCTTTTTCTTCTTCTGTCATGTAAACAGTCTGATATCCGGCAAATAAAAGACCGATTGCTGAAGCATGAAAGACATGATTTCCGGCCGTAATCTTTACTGATGTCGTTTCAAACCGTGCCGGTGCCATTCGACTGGCTGCAAACCGCTTCCAGATCAATTGATATAAACGGAACTGGTCTCTACTGAGGGAATCCTTTAACATGGCTGGTGTCCGATGAATATCCGTCGGACGGATTGCCTCATGAGCATCCTGGATCTTTGTCTTTTTGGTTCCATCTGTCTGCATTGTCGAAACATATTCTGTTCCATAGGTCTCTCCAATATATTCTTTTGCCAGACGGTCTGCCTCTTCTGATACTCTTGTAGAATCCGTACGTAGGTAAGAGATAACGCCGACTGTCCCATTTCCTTTGACATCAATTCCTTCATAAAGCTGCTGGGCAATCCGCATCGTTTTCTGCGTAGAAAAATTCAGCGTTTTCGCTGCTTCCTGCTGAAGAGTACTGGTGGTAAATGGAAGTGGCGCCTTTTTCATGCGCTCCCCCTTTTTGATTTCAGAAAGAAGATATTCTTTTCCTTTCAATTCCTCTAAGATTTCCTCCAGCTCTCTTTTGGAATGTATCTCTCTTTTTCCTTTTTGATCTCCATGATACTTCGCATGCAGCAGTTTTTTTTCTCCCGGAACCTCAAAATCCGCTTCTATCGTCCAATATTCCTTAGGAATAAATTCATTAATTTCCTTTTCTCTGTCACAGACCAGACGCAGAGCAACTGACTGCACCCTGCCCGCGCTCAGTCCCCTCTTTACTTTTTTCCAGAGCAGTGGACTAATGCGATATCCCACCATCCGGTCCAGGACGCGTCTTGCCTGTTGGGCATCCACCAGATCCATATTGATCTGACGAGATTCCTTTAATGAAGACTTTACCGCATTTTTTGTGATTTCATTAAAGCTGATTCTGGCTACTTTTTTTCCTTCGAGTTTTAATGTCTGGTATAGATGCCAGGAAATCGCTTCCCCTTCGCGGTCAGGGTCCGTTGCCAGAAAAATCTTATCTGCTTTTTTTACCTCCTTACGAAGATTTGCTAAAATCTCACCTTTTCCGCGTATCGTAATATATTTTGGCTCATAGTCATTTTCAAAGTCAATTCCCATCTGGCTTTTCGGCATATCTCTCACATGTCCATTTGATGCCACAACCTGATAGTTGGAACCTAGAAATTTTTTTATGGTCTTCACCTTTGCTGGTGACTCTACGATGACAAGATTCTTCGCCATTTTCCCTTAACCTCCATCGCTGGCTAGCAGCTTATCTAATTTCATATCCGCCCTCAATGATATACTGGTTCTTTGACAGCTCCCGGATGATCCCCTGCATTTGGAGCTGTACCAAAATCTGGAGAATTTCTGATGGCGGCAGCTTTGTTTCCCCGATGATTTTTTCCAAACCTGTAGGAACTAAACCCAAACAACTATACACCATCATCTCATTTTTTTCAAGTCGAACTTTTGTTCTGTTTTGTTTTTCTTCCCCTTTTTCCGCATTTTTCCAGCCCATCGCCTCTAAAATACGTTCTGGAGTATCTGCCATTCCTGCCCCTTCAAAAATCAGATGATTGCATCCCTTACTCGCCACATCATTGATTCTCCCCGGAATCGCAAATACCTCCTTTCCCTGCTCCAGCGCATACTCCACAGTGATCAGGGATCCGCTGCGCTCTTTTGCTTCTACTACAAGAACAACATCCGAAAGGCCGCTGATGATCCGATTTCTCAGCGGAAAATACCCCGGGCTCGGTTTTGTCATAGGGGCGTACTCTGAAAGAATCCCACCTTGTTCTTTCAATTTTTGATATAGTGTGATATTTTCCGCCGGATAACAGACTTCAATTCCAGACCCCAGAACTCCAAAGCTCTGCCCTCCTGCTTTTATGGCACTCATCTGACTGGCTCCATCAATCCCCCTTGCCATTCCACTGATAATTTGAATTCCATGTTTGGAAAAATACCACGAAAACTCCCTCGCCGCCGCCTCTCCATAGGGGGTGCTGTTCCTTGCCCCGATCATTGCGATTGAAGGCATATCCTCTCTCGGAAGCCTTCCTTTATAATAAATCAGATATGGTGCATCCTCTAATGGGATCAATCTTTTGGGATATTCCTCCATTTCCTGTGTCACGAAAGAAATCGAATGCTCTTTTAAAAACCTCTCCTTTTCTTCCAGGCACTGTTCTGTGCGCGAGCTTTTCAGAGCTTCTTTATCCTTTTCCGTTAAAAACGTCAAACGGTCTATGTCTTTCTCAGATACATGATAAATATTCTTAGAAGACCCAAGATATTCCCTTAACTTTTTGATTTTCTTCCGTCCAATCCCGGGAATCGTCCCCAACCATAAACTATAGTTCATTTTTTCCCCTTTCCTATCCTTCCCAAAATTTCTTATCTACTGTCCTGTAAAATACTGCCTCTTTTAGATGATTCACCTGAATGTCTTCTTTTCCCTCCAGATCTGCAATGGTACGGGATACCTTTAGGATTCTGTGATATCCCCGCGCGCTCAGATGCAGCTGTGTGAAAGCTGTTTCCATCAGTTTCTCCCCCTCCTTTGTCAATCTGCAGAATTTCTTCAGTCCTTTGATATCCAGGTCGGAATTAAAATGATATCTCATTGTCTGATAGCGTTCTTTCTGGATTTCATGAGCCGCCTCGACTCTTTTACGAATCTCTTTCGAGCTCTCGCCGCTTCCTTCACTTTTTATGTCCTGATAACTGACCTCGGAAGCTTCCACGCAAAGATCCATCCGGTCAAGCAATGGCTGACTGATCCGGTTCAAATAATGCGATACCTCCCTAGGGGAACAGGAACAGCGAGAGCGATCCGGGTAGTAGCCGCATCTGCAGGGGTTCATTGCTGCTGTCAGCTGAAATCCGGCGGGATAACAAAAGCTTCCGTTCATCCGGGAAATAATGACCTGTTTATCCTCCAGCGGCTGACGCAGCATCTCCAGCGTCCGATTATCAAATTCTGTCAATTCATCTAAAAACAAAATCCCGTGATGTGCCAGGCTTACCTCTCCGGGCTTTGGAATTGTACCACCTCCAATCAAAGCTTGTGAAGTAATCGAATGATGCGGCATACGAAACGGCCGCCTGGCAATTAAAGGATGATCGGGCTGAATCAGCCCAAGAACACTGTAGATTTTAGAGATTTCCAAACTTTCTTCAATGGTCAATGCCGGAAGGATTGTTGGGATTCTTTTTGCCATCATCGTCTTCCCTGAACCGGGCGGACCGATAAAAAGCAAATTATGTCTTCCAGCAGCCGCAATTTCGCAGGCTCTTTTGGCAATATACTGCCCGTTGATTTCTGAAAAATCAATATCTTCCCTCTGGTCGTCCTCTCTGGAAAGCCCGGACAGATCACTTTCTTTTTCTGAATTATATGAATTTTCATGTTCTATTATGGGATTGGAAGAAGAAATAAAGATTTCCTGATTCTTAGAATATTCAGATCTGCTTTTTTCTTTATTCAAATAGGTGACTAGCTCTAATAAATTCCTGACTCCGATTGTCTGGATACCGTGAATCAATGCCCCCTCTTTTTCATCATGTTTTGGAACGAAGCATCGGCGAAATCCAGCTTTTTGAGCCTCTGAAACGATGGACAGCATCCCATTGACATGATTGATTGTTCCGTTTAGACTGAGTTCCCCAACAAAGATACTATCCTTTAGATAGTAATCAGATATTTGATTCATTCCCCTTAAGATAGCTGTGGCAATTGGCAGATCATATCCTGAACCCTCTTTTTTTATATCTGCCGGAAACAAGTTTACGGTAATTCTCTTTGCAGGAAGAGAAAAGCCACAATTTTTCATTGCTGTTCTCACCCGCTCCTTAGATTCCTTTACCTCCTTAGCGAGCATCCCTGTCAAATCAAAGACCGGCATCCCGTTGCTGATGTCTGCCTCTACGCTGATTAGGCAGCTGTCAATTCCATGAACTGCCGCTGTATGTACGATACTGTACAACCGCATCCCCTCTTTCTTAATTATAATTGTAGCGAGCAAAAATACGCCTATCGAAGGCACACAGAGCACAAATACTCCCTTCTGTCTCTTCTGGCACACCGATGCACAGACCTTCACGTTCTGCGCACCTTCAGTAAACATTTTTCCTGCTCTTTTGTTTCTTTTAAAGAATCAGTACACTTAAATAATTATCCAGAATCTTTCCAATTCGGAATTTTTCCGCATATTCCCGGAGATCTTCGATCTCTTCTGGATTTTTCTTTACAAAATCCCGAAGGGTCTGTGCCATCAGTTTTTTGTCGATATGGCTCCGGCTACGGATCAGATCACAGATAGTTCTCTTAACATCATATGTCCTGATAATATTACCAGATTTTGATGGAACCTCAATCATCCCATAAGAACAGAGTTCCGGCTTAATGGTGTAGATTTTCATGCCGCGTCTTTTTATCGTATTCGGGTTGTATCCTGTATTGATCGTTGCAGAAATCATCGGTGGCTCTTTTTTCAGGATTTTATTCAGATAAAGCGCCGTTTCATGAGAATACACTATTTTTCCATACTTTGCCTGAGTACGATACAGAACATCATCTTTGCTCCCTTTTTTCAGATAGATTCCTCTCTCTAGTTTTGTTACCATTCCCCGTTTTAATAATTCTTTGAGATAAATTCTTGGTATATTTAATTTTGTCACCTCTCCTGCCGTAAGAAATCCATTATTCTCCTCCATCATTTGTTCTAATTTTATGATATAATCCATTTACTTTTCTCCTTTTATTTATTATTTTTTTCCTTTTCCCTGATGGACTGAACCAAAAGCTTTTCGATTTTATTCATCAGAAAAATGGATTTGAATGGTTTTTGTACAAAATCTGTCCCCCCACATTCATAACATCGCTGTATAATCTCTTCCCCGGCAGACTCTGAGAAAAAAAGAATCGGAAGATCGTCTGATATCTGTTCCCGAATCACCCTCGTCGTCTCAAATCCATCCATCCCAGGCATATGAATGTCCATAATCACCAAATCCGGCAGGTCGTCCTGATGCTCTTCCAGATATGCCAAAGCACTCTCTCCCGAATTTACACTCGTTAAACGATAATCTTCTTTTACCATCTCTTCAAAAATCTTTCGGATGGAAACCATATCATCTACCAGCAGCAAATGCTCCCAGTCCGTTTTATCGACCCGTGCCTCCTCTTCCAGACGTTTTTCCTCCGCCCGGCGTCTCTCTTTCGCCTTGGATTCTTCGGGCGAAAGATATGTCAGTGTCTCAACAGGTCCAGGAGGAACGATAAAAATATGAGCACAGGCAGGGTCATCATTTAAACGATATGTCTTATATTTGGAAAAACGAACCCTGGGACGACGGAAGTTTTCTTCGTAATTCATATCCACACAACCTTCTGTCCCATCGGAAAGCTTTACTTTCATGCCCCTATAGTAAAAGGGTATCAGTTCAGCAAAGGCATCAACATAGTCTGCGTCAAACAAAATACCTTTCTGCTCTATCAGATAGTTCATCGCCTCGTCCGAACGATAGGCTTTTCGATACGGCTTTTTCGTCATCAAGGCATCATATACATCCACAATATGAAGAATCTTTGCAATATCACAGATATCTTCTGAAGAAAGTCCCTCCGGATATCCGGAGCCATCCTCATTTTCATGATGCTGTGCTATTGCCTCCAGCATTTTTTCATTGACAGCAAAATTAATCTGGAGATTTTCCACCCCCAGAAAAACATGCTCCTTGATCATTTCATATTCCTTAGAGTTGAACGGTCGCTGTGAATAGACCAAACGATGATCCAGATAAAAATTTCCAACATCATGAAGCATGGCAGCCCCAGCCAGATCCTCTAGAATTTTCATAGAAAGTCCAAGCTTTGCTCCTAACAGGACAGAATAAATACAAACATTTACTGAATGGCGGACGACATATTCGTCGTAGGTACGCAAATCCAGGGAATCCATAGAAATCCTGTCATTCAGCCGTAAATATTTTACAATCTTATTGGCCATAAAGATAGCATTATCTACATTGAACTCTTTTAGGGAATGAACTGCCTGAAGTCTCATGGATTTTGGAATCGGATCTCCGATATAGATTCCGTCACTGATATCATCTTCCAAGTACGCACCGGCAAAACCAAGAACCTTCATCTGCTCTAGCAGCCCGTTTCGGATCCTCATATTCGTCTTTGTCACGACGCGCTCAAAGGAATCGGTCAGCTCTTTGGCAAGCACCATTCCCGGTTTAATCTCATCAATTTCAACAAAACGCAACCGCATTTCACCTGCCTTTTTCGTTTTCTCTATAATTTTGCAGGGAACCAATCTTGGTCAAAATCTGTTCTGCAGTTTCCTCTTTTGAAAGCTTAGGAAGAGATATGCATTCTTCCTTTGTTATCATCGTCACAACATTGGTATCTGTCCCAAAGCCGGCTCCTTCATCCCGTAAGCTATTGGCCACGATCATATCTGCATTCTTCTTTTCCAGTTTCTTTTTGGAGTTTTCTAAAAGATGCTCTGTCTCCATGGAAAAACCGCATAAAAACTGACCTTTCTTTTTATGTTCTCCCAAAAACTTTAAGATATCCGTGGTGCGCTTTAAGCAGATTTCCATTCCGTCATCTGACTTTTTAATCTTTTGATTTGAAGCCTGTACCGGACAATAATCCGCAACAGCAGCAGCCTTTATGATAATATCCTGATTCTCATAGCGACTCTTTACAGCCTCAAACATCTCCTCCGCACTGACTACCGGTACGACAGTCACAAAATCCGGCGGCTGTATCGAAACCGGTCCACTGATCAGCGTGACAGAAGCTCCACGAAGCATCGCCTGCTTTGCTATCGCATATCCCATCTTTCCGGTTGAATGATTGGTCAGGAATCTCACCGGATCCACTGCCTCTCTCGTAGGACCTGCCGTGACCATAAGGCGCTTTCCCAAAAAATCCTTTTCCTTTGCAATTTCTCGTAGAATATAAGAGTATAGCTGCTCCTCTGACGGCATCTTTCCTGCACCACTTGTCCCACAGGCGAGCCTTCCATGAACTGCCGGAATCACGAGCCAGCCGTAGTTCTCCAAACGCTTTAGATTATCACATACGACAGGATTTTCATACATCTTTGTATTCATCGCCGGAGAAATCAACTTTTTGCACTGACATGCCAGCAGCGTGGTCGTAAGCATATCATCAGCAATCCCATGGGCTGCCTTGGCAATCACATTAGCCGAAGCCGGCGCAACGAGTACCAAATCTGCCCACTCTGCAATTGAAATATGCTCCACAGAAAAATCAAAGTTCCGGTCAAAGGTATCCATCAGACACTTTCGTCCTGTAATCGTCTCAAATGCAGTCGGATGAATAAAATTCGCTGCATTCCGCGTCATGATCACTGTCACCTCCGCATGCTGCTTTACCAGCATGCTAGCTAAATTTGCGATTTTGTATGCGGCAATGCTGCCGGTCACTCCCAGTAAAATATGTTTGTCCTTTAACAAGCTGCCACCTCCCGTCCTGTTCCTAAGGCTGCCCTTTGTTTTTTTCATATAGCTCCCATAAACCTTTTAAAAGGAGATTTTCCTCAAGAATGATTTTCTCCCTGCACAGAGGAATGATGCTGCCGGAAAGGCCGCCGGTCGCAAGAATCGTCACCTGCTCTCCATTTAATCCCAGTTCTACTTTGATTCTCGAAATCATCCCATCAATCAAAGCAGCATTTCCATAGATGATGCCGCTCCTCATACAATCAATCGTGTTTTTTCCAATGACATGCTTTGGCTCCTCCATACTGATTCTTGGAAGCTGAGAAGTACGAGATACCAGAGAATCCAAGGAAGTACGAATTCCCGGAATGATCAGTCCACCGATATAATTTCTGTTTTTATCAATGACAGAAATCGTCGTAGCTGTTCCCATGTCAATCAAAATCAACGGCGGCTCATACTCCGCAATGGCCGCAACTGCACCAACGACCAGATCGCTCCCCAACTGCGCAGGATGATCCATCAGGATATTGAGTCCTGTTCGGATTCCTGGACCCACTACCTTGACCGGAGCAGCCGAAAGCTTTTTCACTGCCTTTTTTAAAATATTGATCAAAGGCGGAACCACTGAGGAGATCATTGTACCGTCCAGAGTCTGCGGAGAAATAGAGTACAGCTCAAAAATTGTTTTGATCAGTACTGCGTACTCCAGTTCTGTTTTAGACAGATCCGTCGAAATCCGCTCCGCGAAGTAAATCTGCTTTTGATCAATACCGCCTAAAACAATGTTTGTGTTTCCTACATCAATTGCCAGTATCATTTTTCGTCTCGCTTTCCTAAAATGCTAATTTATAGTCATTATAACATTCCTTTGTTTATATGTAAATAACTAATTTCAAAAATTTTTGTTGACTTGTTACTATTCACAGCCATTATCCCGCAAGGTATTTTCAAGCGCATTTTGCTTGAAAATCCGGGGTAGCAGTGCGCCAAATACGAC
>CADBUD010000274.1 GCA_902797785.1 uncultured Lachnospiraceae bacterium | reverse complement strand
TGAAAGCGACATTTTCCTTACAAAATCCGTGCGCATCATTTTTATACCGTCAGCGAAAACCGGCAACGGTTTTCGTTAACGAGTATATTTTCGCACAGTTGCTAAGGGAAGAGGTAGATGATAATGGGAAAAAATCCAGAAAAGAGAAAAAAACAAAATATTGAACAGCTGCTTCGCGAGCATAAGAGAATTGAAATCACGCCGAATGGGTTCAGTATGTATCCCTTGTTTTATTCCGGAAGAGACCGGGCAATCATTGAAGCAGCAGAGCTGCGAAAGCTTCGCCGGGGAGATGTCGTGCTGTACCGGCGCCGGGAGGAAGGGATTTTGGTCCTGCACCGAATCTGGAAGATCAAAAAAGAAGGGGTCTATCTAGTGGGGGATCATCAGACCGAGATTGAGGGCCCGTTAGAAAAACGACAGATTAAGGGGAAAATGGTCGCATTTAAACGAAAAGGAAAGCAGCACTCCACCAGGAATCTGTGGTATATTTTATATAGCAGGCTCTGGCTGAGATTGCGTCCGTTTCGGCACAAGATTGAGCTTGTGGTGCATCGGCTCAAGTTTTGATGCGGGAATGGAGGAGATGTTTTGAACGTCCGAAAGATCCAGGAGTTAAGGGAACTTTCGAAGGAGAAACGGCCATTTTATGGAAAAAACGTCCTATTGGCAGAGGATCATCGAATGAATCGCGAGATTTTTTCAGAGCTGCTGGGGTGGTATGGTTTTTCTGTGGAACAGGCAGAAAATGGAAAGGTGGCTGTGGAAAAGGTGGAAAAAGTACCGGAAGGAACCTATGATATCATCTTGATGGATCTGGGGATGCCGGTACTCGACGGCTATCGTGCAGCTGTCCAGATCCGAAACATAGAAAAGAATCGAAGCAAAAAGCTGCCGATTGTTGGGATTTCAGGATATGTGATGGAGGAGGAGATACAAAAGGCGATGAATTGTGGGATGAATGCGTATCTGTTCAAGCCGTTTGAAGAGGACGAGATGCTGCAGGTGTTTCAGATGGTACTGGGGATGGAAAAGAGTAGATGTTGAGAAATTTACTCTTTTTTTTGTCTTGAAATATACCCCTATAGGGTATATAATGTATGCGATAGATGCTGAGACCATGGAAGATTATGACCGGTCTTTAGAAAGGAGGGAAAAGCGATGGGAGAATGCTGCCACAGAACAAAAGAACGTACCCAAAAGGAACAGACAGATCTGATCCACCGTCTGAACCGCATTGAGGGGCAGATCCGGGGAATCAAAGGAATGGTGGAAAAGGATGCGTACTGCATTGATATTTTGACGCAGGTAGCAGCAGCTGATGCAGCCCTAAAGGGCTTTGGTCAGGTACTTTTAGAGCATCACTTAAAAAGCTGTGTTGTCAGGGATATTCAGGAGGGAAAGGAAGAAACGCTGGATGAACTGATGACAATTTTGAAAAAAATGATGAAATAGGAAGTGAGGTAGAGCATGGGAAATGTGATAATTATTGCAGGACTTGTCCTGATAATATTTTTTGCCGGAAAGAGCAGCATCGGACATTTTCGGGGCGAAGGAGGATGCTGCGGGGGAGGCTCCGGCGAAAAGCCAGAGAAGAAAAAACTGGAAGGAAAGAAAATAGGAGAAAAAATTATTTATATCGAAGGAATGCACTGCGAGCATTGTAAAAACAGCGTGGAAAACCAGATCAATCAGCTGGAGGGAGCCGTGGCGAAGGTACAGCTAAAGAAGAACCGGGCGATCGTTTCCATGGATCGGGAAATTCCAGAGGAACGTCTGGTCGAGGCGGTGGAAGCAGCAGATTTTAAAGTGGTCAGAATCGAAACGGCAGAACAATAGCCGCAGAGTAAGAGGTGAAGATATGGAACAATATACTGTTACAGGGATGAGCTGTGCCGCATGCAGCGCCAGGGTGGAAAAGGCAGTATCAAAGGTAGAGGGGGTTACGTCCTGTTCCGTCAGTCTTTTGACAAATTCCCTGGGCGTCGAGGGAAAGGCAGACAAAGGGGAAATCATCCGGGCGGTTGAAGCTGCCGGATACGGAGTCGTCGATACCTCCGAGCCGGAGCATGATCTGCTAAAGGATACGGAAACGCCGGTTCTAAAAAAGAGGCTGGTTTCTTCTCTTGCTTTTTTGATTCTTTTGATGTATGTTTCTATGGGACATATGATGTGGGGGTGGCCGCTCCCGGCATTTTTTGACGGAAATCATGTGGCCATGGGGCTGGTGCAGCTGTTGCTGGCAGCAATCGTGATGGTGATCAATCAAAAATTTTTCATCAAAGGATTTTCAAGCCTGTTTCATGGTGCCCCGAATATGGATACCCTGGTTGCTTTGGGGTCGGCGGCAGCGTTTTTATACAGTACCTACGCTTTGTTCGCAATGACAAGGGCGCAGGTTTTGGGACAGGAAGAAGCCGTCATGGGATATATGCATGAGTTTTATTTTGAATCAGCCGCGATGATCCTAACCCTGATCACGGTGGGAAAGATGTTGGAAGCCCGTTCCAAAGGAAAGACGACAGATGCCCTAAAAGGCTTGATGAAGCTTTCTCCCAAAACGGCGATGGTCGTGAAGGATGGGGCAGAACAGATGGTGCCAATCGAGCGGGTACAAAAAGGAGATGTCTTTGTTGTTCGTCCGGGAGAAAACATTCCGGTGGATGGAATTGTATTGGAAGGAAGCAGCGCAGTCAATGAATCTGCCCTGACAGGAGAAAGTATCCCCGTAGATAAACTTTCCGGAGATCAGGTTTTTTCAGCAACGGTGAACCAGTCCGGATTTTTAAAATGCGAGGCGGTCCGGGTGGGGCAGGATACGACCCTGTCACAGATCATTCAAATGGTCAGTGACGTGGCAGCGACCAAGGCTCCGATTGCGAAGGTCGCGGACCGGGTATCCGGCGTCTTTGTACCGGTGGTTATGATTATTTCTTTTATCACCATGATGCTATGGCTGATCTTGGGGGAAGAGGTCGGATTTGCCCTGGCAAGGGGAATCTCCGTACTTGTCATCAGCTGCCCCTGTGCTTTGGGACTTGCGACTCCCGTTGCTATCATGGTAGGAAATGGCGTGGGGGCTAAAAACGGAATCATGTTCAAGACTGCAACCGCACTGGAGGAAGCAGGAAAGATACAGATCGCGGCCCTGGATAAGACGGGAACAATCACCTCAGGAGAACCGAAGGTGACAGACCTTGTACCGGGCAAAGGCATATCCGAGGAAGAACTATTGTCTTGTGCGGGATCGCTGGAGCAAAAAAGCGAACATCCCCTTGCAAAGGCGGTCATGACATATCTAAAGGAAACGCATCCGGAGATTTCCTTTGGAGAACTGACGGATTTTTGCGCACTTCCCGGAAATGGCCTGACCGGAACCTGTGGAAACGAGAAATTGTTCGGCGGAAAGATGGATTTTATTCAGGAACACGCAGTCATTGAAGCAGAAATGAAACAGAAGGCAGAAGAATATGCAGGGATGGGGAAAACACCGCTGTTCTTTGCTAAGGGAGACCGGCTGCTTGGGATGATCGCGGCGGCGGATACGATCAAAGAGGACAGTGTTCAGGCTGTTTTGGAACTAAAGAATATGGGAATCCATGTGGTCATGCTGACCGGGGATCATGAGAGGACAGCGAGGGCAATCGGGCAGCAGGCCGGGGTAGACGAGGTCATTGCGGAGGTACTTCCGGAGGAAAAGGAGGGCGTGATCCGTTCCCTGAAAGAGAAAGGGAAAACCATGATGGTGGGAGACGGAATCAATGATGCGCCGGCATTGACCAGAGCGGATCTGGGAATGGCAATCGGAGCCGGGACGGATATTGCGATTGATGCGGCGGACGTGGTACTGATGAAGAGCAGGCTCTTAGATGTACCGGCAGCAGTGCGGCTTGGACGGGCGACGCTTCGAAATATTCATCAGAATTTATTCTGGGCCTTTTTCTATAATGTCATCGGGATTCCGCTGGCAGCGGGAGTGTTCATACCACTGTTCCAATGGAAGCTGAATCCTATGTTCGGCGCAGCGGCGATGAGCCTTTCCAGCTTTTGCGTGGTTTCAAACGCGCTTCGGTTGAATTTGCTTAAAATTAATGATGCTTCGAAAGACAAAAAGATAAAAATCGGGAAAGAAATAAAATGCGATGAAAAGATAAAAATCGGGAAAGAGATAAAGAACGATGAAAAGATAAGAAGTGATGATAAGAAAAAAATAAATAAGAAAGAAGAGGAAGAAAAAATGGAAAAGACATTAAAAATTGAAGGAATGATGTGCGAGCATTGTGAGGCAAGGGTGAAGAAGGCATTGGAACGGCTGGAGCAGGTGGATCAGGCAGTCGTGAGCCATACAGCAGGGACAGCGGTCGTCACGCTGAGTTCTGGAGTAGAGGATCAGGTGCTGAAGGAAGCCGTCGAAGCACAGGATTATACCGTGCTGGCGGTGGAGTAGGTATAGGAAACGAATTTATTCGTTTCCTATTGCACTAAGCGCGAGGCGTTTTCGGTGCCTCGCGTTTATGTGCGATAAGGAACGGTGCATCAAATTCAGCGCATAGAGTGTGATATCATGTTACTATTCACAGCAGGAAAATTTGATAAATAAAACAGCTTCTTACGTGCAAGCACGACGAATCTCTTTCATTTATCAAATTGACTGTGAATA
>CADBUD010000273.1 GCA_902797785.1 uncultured Lachnospiraceae bacterium | reverse complement strand
TCCGGGGCAGTGGGCGCGAAATATGACCGATAGGGCATATTTCCACTCTGTGCGCCTTTGGCGTGTGCATTTTGTTGCTATGAACAGCAGAGCTGTGAATAGTAACATTTCAGGCGCAAATGCTACTAAGGAAATGCTGATTAATTCAGCATTTCCTTAGTAGCCTCCGGCAGGATGCACAGGAATCCACATAGGAATGGCACTTCGTGCCTGTGGATTCCGCGCGGGAAACGCTTTAATCAGCGTTTCCCTAATTATGATTGACTGGCGGAATCTGCCAGTCGATCGGTGTGCTTCCATTTTTCTCAAGGAACTCATTGCACGCCTTGAAATGTCCACATCCGAAAAACCCCCGATAGGCAGACAGTGGACTTGGATGCGGAGCCTCCAGCACAAGATGTTTTGGGTGGTTCAGCATACTTTTTTTGCTCTGAGCCGGTCTGCCCCAGAGCATATATACAATCGGGCGGTCCTGCTGATTTACCGCTGCAATCGCAGCATCCGTAAATTCTTCCCAGCCGATTCCCCGATGGGAATTGGCCTGATGGGCACGGACCGTCAGCACGGTATTTAAAAGCAGCACGCCCTGATCTGCCCAATGCTTTAGATAGCCATGATTTGGAATCTCACATCCAAGTTCATCATGTAACTCCTGATAAATATTGACCAGGGATGGCGGAATCTCGACCTCCGGCTTTACCGAAAAGCATAAACCATGTGCCTGTCCATCCCCATGATATGGATCCTGTCCCAAAATCACGACCTTGACCTCATGAAGCGGGGTAAAATGGAACGCATTGAATAAATCCTCTGCCTCCGGAAAAATCTTCCTTGTCTGATATTCCTCCAGCACTTTCTTATGAAGCTTGGCATAATAGGGTTTCTTAAACTCGCCCTTTAAGGGCTCCAACCAGTCGTTACTGATAGGTGGCATATATTTCTCCTCCGTTTTTTCTGTTACGATTCATAGTAACATTGTTTTTAAAAAAGTGGAATTACAACTGTACATTAGCCCATCCGGACGGAAACGCCCCGATCCCGGAGATATTGTTTGACACTCATGATTTTCAACTCTTTATAGTGAAACAGGGATGCTGCCAAGGCTGCATCCGCCTTTCCTTCCGTCAAAGCATCATAAAAATGCTCCATCGTTCCAGCTCCCCCGGAGGCAATGACCGGAATGGAGACACTCTCAGAAATCTGTCTTGTCAGTTCAATATCATATCCTGCCTTGGTACCGTCACAATCCATACTGGTGAGCAAAATCTCCCCGGCTCCAAGCTGTTCTGCCCGCATCGCCCATTCCACAGCATCGATTCCCATATTGATCCTGCCCCCGTTTTTGTAGATTTCCCATCCATTGCCATCCTCCCGGTGCTTGGCATCAATAGCAACCACAACGCACTGACTGCCAAACTTTTCAGCCGCCTCAGAAATCAACGCCGGGTTTGCAATCGCAGAGGAATTGACGGAGACCTTATCCGCCCCTTCTCTTAAAATCTCACGAAAATCATCTACAGTCCGGATTCCTCCGCCTACCGTAAAGGGGATGAACACACGCTCTGCCACGCGGCGAACCATGTCCACAACGGTCTTTCGCGCATCTGAAGAGGCCGTAATATCCAAAAAGACCAATTCGTCCGCTCCTGCCTGATCATATGCTGCTGCTATCTCCACCGGATCTCCCGCATCCTTTAAATTTACGAAATTAACTCCTTTGACGACTCTTCCATCATGCACATCAAGACATGGAATAATTCTCTTTGTAAACATGCTTTCACCCTATCCCTTTCTCAAGGCCTTTCATCGAAATAAAATTCTGCAAAATCTTTAACCCGGTCTCTCCGCTCTTCTCCGGATGAAACTGGCAGGCAAACACATTCTTCCACTCTACGGAAGCATGAATATGCGCAGAATACTCTGTCGAAGCCGTAACGATCTGCTCCTCTTTTGCCTTTAAGTAATAGGAATGCACAAAATAGACATATGGATGTTCTTCCAATCCCTCAAACAAACGTCCCTGATTTTGAATCGTAAGGGAATTCCATCCCATATGCGGAATCTTGATTCCTTCAGCTTTGGGAATTTTAACGATTTCGCCCTTTAAAATGCCAAGTCCCTCCACCGCAGGACTCTCCTCACTTCTCTCAAACAAAAGTTGCAGACCAAGACAAATTCCCAAAAATGGCTTTGCCTGATCTACAACCTCGTAGATGACCTTATCCAATTCATATTTTCGAAGCTGCTCCATCGCATCTCCAAAAGAACCAACGCCTGGAAGAATCACCTGATCTGCCGACCGTATCATCGCACGATCTCTGGTGATACATACCTCCTGCTTTAAAAACTGCAGCGCCTTTTCCACGCTCTTGATATTTCCGGCATCATAATCAATAATTGCTATCACGTCTTTTGTCCATCCTTTCCATCTGCTTTACTATCAAACCACAATCCTATGCCGGGTTTGGGAGTTATTAGGAGCTGCCGCCATGACCCATCACATAGCTGAGCCTTGCAGCGCCCCTTAGAAACTCATCGCTTTAATTCGCAATTTTATTTACCCGCAGGGTATATTGTACTCCATCCTCCTGTGACCATTTTAAAAGCTCTAAGGCATCCTGCTCACCCAGTTTATAATCTGCCGATAAATATTCCAGAATGGATGCATACATTGTCTGATACTCCATCTCGCATCCAACATTTCGAGCCAGGATATTATTTTCCTGATAGCAGCTCACCCCGCGAATCAGGGCATCGAGAGCCTCCACCTTCATCCTGTGCTTTTTAAACACCTCATAGCTTTTAAGATCCTGCTTCATCCATGCCAAAAGCTTGATTTTTTCATAGAACAAAGCATCCTTTTGCTGAATCTTCATTCCCTCCAGGCTTTCATAGGCTGCTATGTAATCCTCATCTTTCATATATTTCTGTGCCTGACGGATACTGACTGTATAGCCGGAAAAAGTAGTCAAAAGCCGAAGCAGGATCACGATAGAAACACAAAAAGCAATCGTCAGCGCCATCGGTGCCTTTGGCAGCGGTTTTGGCTTTACTGCTCCTTCTTTGGCTTTTTCCTTTTCCTTCGCTTTTTCTGCTTTCTTTTTCTTTTTTTCGTCCTGTTTTGCTTTCTTTTCCTTGTCGCCTTTTTCCTTTTCTGCCTGTTTTTCTTCTTTGGCTTTTGCCTTTTCGGCTTTTTTCTCCTCAGCCTTTTTCTTTTTTTCTTCTTTTTTCTTTGCCTTTGCTTCTTTTTCTTCTGCCTCCAGCTGGGCGAGAATCTTTTCATTATCCTCCGGGTCGATGTCCTCTTCTTCCTCGGAAGTTCCATTGAACCACATAAGGAACCGTTTTAACAGGCCGGGCTTTTTCTCCTTTGGCTCTTTTTTCTTTTCTTCGCCAGAGGCTTTTTTCTCTTCTGTCCGGGATGGCGGCGGATTGTCCCCTTCTCCCGGCGTCTCTCCGTTAATCGCACTTAAGAGCTCATCTACTTCTGACTGGTCCAGCTCTTCGGAAGAATCCTCTCCATCACTCACAGCCGTATTATTTTCATCGCTCTTTAAGAGATCGTTGATATCTGCCAGATTTTCATCATCCTCGGACATCCGCTCCAGCAATTCCATGATATCCGCATCTTCTCCGGCACTATCTACATCCGCAAGCTCTCCGGCATCTTCATCAAAAGCCCCCATGGAAGCAGTCATCTGAGCTAATGCCTCCCGTTCTGCTGCTTCGATGTCTTCAGAAGCTTCCGGTTCATTCAAATCCTCCTTTGTTTCTGGCGACTGCCGGGTCGTGGAGGCTTCCTCCGCCCCGACCGATACCAGGTCTGATTCCGAAGAAGAAGCCGGCTTTGCCGGTTCATCCATCATAGAATCGGATGGCTTTACCTGACCAGGATCTGAATCACCGCCCATGGTCTTGTCAAAGTCCTCCCAAAATCCATCTTCAAATTCCCCGGTATCCAGATCTGCCGAATCCAAATCTATCGAATCCAGATCCATGGAATCGAAATCCATGGAATCTAAATCCATCGAGTCCAAATCTACGGAATCTAAATCCATCGACTCCAAATCTATACTGCCTAGTTCTCCAAACACGTCATCTAAATCCATGGAATCAGCATTCTCGTTTTTAGCGCTCACCCTGCCTTCACCTCCGTCATCCTTTTACATTACCAGCTGGTCAATCGCATTGACCAGATTTCCAATCTCCGGCTTTGTCAGCTGGGCATCTGCGCCAAGCTGCTCTCCCTTCCGGCGCATTTCATCATTTACTAAAGAGGAAAAAATCACAACAGGAATATGCGAGAGCACATCATCATTTTTGACCAGCTTCGTCAGATGATGTCCATCCATCTGCGGCATCTCAATATCTGTAATGATACAGCTGACCTTCTCATCATAGGTACCGTCCTCTTTATATTCACAGAGCCGATCCCACGCTTCCTGACCATTGAGTGTAACGGTCAGATTTGTGTAGCCTGCTTTCTGCAGACAATCTGTGATCAATTTACTCAAAAGAGGAGAATCCTCTGCGATCAGCAGTGGGTGAGAATTTCTGCTGCGCTCGCCCAGACGTTCAATGTCTGAAACCTTGAGTCCGATCTCCGGATTGATATCCGTCACGATTTTTTCAAAATCCAGGATTACGATCAGCTTTTTATCAATTTTGATAATTCCGGTAGAGACTCCTGCCCCCTCGGTATTCAGCGTCTTATCCGGTTTTATGATATCAGTCCATGAGACCCGGTTGATTCCGATGACATTGTCCACGTGGAACGCAATATTCAGCTTATTAAAGTTCGTCGTGATCAAAAAACCGTCTCCTTTTGGCTCATCCGTAATTCCCAGGCATTTTCTTAAGCTTATCGCTGTAATCATGACATCTCTCGGCATAAAGACCCCTTCGATATTTGGATGCGCATTGGGAACAGGAGTAATCATCGTATATGGCTGTATCTCACGAATCTTTGCCACATTGATTCCATAATTCCGGTCTGCTATGGTGAATACCAGCACCTCCAGCTCATTTGTTCCGTTTTCAAGCAAAATATTTGTATCCATTTCCAATTTCCTCCTCTATATGCGCCAGTTTAATACCTGACTTATTTTGTCGGATCTATCTTTCTATTTTATTTTCCAGTCTGAAATGTCTGATCTCCTACGGTAATCTCTAGTTCCACGGTGGAAAGACCTTCTGCCCTCTCGTTTGACACTTCTGTGATCAATACGACCTTTTCCTCTTCTCCCGGTGAAAGAGAGATATTCCATCTGGCAAAATCCTTTTGAAGCAAGGTCACCTGAGGAGTCGCCTTCGTCGTACCGTTCAGGACAATCTTAAACTTCGCATTTGAGCCTGGAATATTACATTCCTGTTCTGTATCTGTATTATTTTTCAGCGTAAAATTCAGCACTACGAGCTGGTTTCCGCTCATGGCGTTTACCGCAAAATATTGATTTGACTCCACATATCCATCCGTGATATCGTATCCGTCATACTGAATCTCCACCCCGGAAATCCCAAGAGCCTCTGCAATATTTTGAACCAGCTGGACAGATTCCGCCGGTTCTTCCTCCGATGCCGCTGTGATTTCATTCTCTTCTAGACTATCCTGCTCTGCTGGGGAGTCCGCTCCGTCTTCTTCTGAAGTATCTGGATTCTGAGAGATATCTTCTGCCTTCGTTGGATCTGCTGTAATATCATTTTCCTGTTTCGGCGTATCGTCTTTGGCCTCTTTTTCCGTCTCTTTTTTTGTATCTACTGATTCGATATCATCGGAGGAAATATTTTCCTCTGATTCTTCTGACTCTTTTGAGGAATCCGTTTCCTCTTCTGAAAAATCAGACTCACGAAGCTCTGCCGTCTTTGGTACGGACTTTAATCCTCCCCGATACAGGGAATTATATTTTAGTACAACATTTGACGCATATTCTGATATGATATCCGCTTCTTCTTCGGTCAGCTCAATCGGTTTCGTGCCGCACCCTGTCAAAAGCAGGGCTCCTGCCAATATAAGAACCAGAATTTTTTTCATTTTTTCTCCTCCTATCTGCAGTCTCCTTTTATCATATCATTTTTCTGCTTTTTCATCAAGTATTTTCCTCGCTGCTGTCCAAATTAAACCAAAATTCGACACCATTGTCATAATTATTGACTCCACACTCCCTATGAAAGGAATCCATAATGGCTTTTACAATTGATAATCCGATTCCACTGCCTCCATATTCCCGGGTTCTCGCCTTGTCTACCTTATAAAATTTGATCCAGATTTTATCCAGATCCTCCTGTGGAATCGGCTGTCCGGAATTGAATACGGATACATGAACCAGTTCTCCTTCCATGCCCACGCGGACTTCAACGATTCTTTCATTGGCTACATGATTCAATGCGTTGGTAATATAATTTGTTAAGACCTCCTCGACCTTGAACTGGTCAGCCCATACATAATACTTTTTTTTCGGCTTAAAAATCATCCGGACTTCTTTTTGACGGATCAAAATATCCGATGTCGCAATGACGCCCTTGATCACCTCCGTAATATCGAACCGTTCCATCATCACGGTGTCTGTCCCAAACTCCAGCTGATTTAGGGTAAGAAGCTTTTTCACCATCATGTTCATTTTATTTGCTTCATCAATAATGACATCACAATAGAAATCCCGGCTCTCGGGATCGTCCTGGATGCACTCTTTTAGGCCCTCAGCATATCCCTGTACAAGAGCAATCGGCGTTTTCAGCTCATGGGTCACATTCGCTAAAAATTCCTTTCTCATTACGTCGATCTGCTCCTTTTTTTCAATGTCGTCCTTCAGTTCATTGTTCGCGATCTTTAACTCGGTAATGGTCTCCTCTAATGTAGCAGACAACTGATTCATGCTGGCTCCAAGCCGGTCAATTTCATTTTTCCCTTTTCCTTTATATTTTGCTTCAAAATCCAGCTTGGTCATTCGGCCTGCCAGCTCGCTCAGCTCCAGGATCGGTTTGGTCAGCTTTCCGCTAAAGATCCAGATAAAGATGCCGCTGAAAATTACGGCGATCACAGCCAGATACATAAAGAAGCGGTTGGAAATCTCCACACTTTTTTTCAGGCTTTCCACTGCGGTACGGATAATGATCAGATTCCCATTATCCAGTGTCCCCCAAAGAACCAGATAATCTGCGTTCAGCCGTTGATCCTTTGCTTTTTCTATTGAATATTTTTCCTCATCGATGATGACCTCGCGGGTTCCGTCCTCCGAATTTCCAAACAAGATCTGCATAAACTGATCACGCATTTTCGTTCCGTCACTGGACATCGTCCGCACGACTTCTCCACTCGAATCCAAGATCAGAATCATCATGTTTCCATTGGCACAGATGTTTTCAAATTCCACATCATATTCATCTGAAGAAAGAATTCCTTCATTGGCTGCCTTATTGATTTTCTGAAAAGCTTCCACCAGAACCTTTTGCTTGCTGTTTCCATAATATTTTTCAAGAAAGGCATAATTGATAAAGATACAACCCAGGAACGCGAACGCCATGATGGCGATAAAAACCGCTGAAAACTGCGTTTTTATCGAATGTTCGACTCTCGTATAATTTTGAGTTTCGCCGCTTTGTCCTGCTTTAGGTTCTCTTACTTCCACTTCGTTTACTTCCGGTTCCTGTGCATTCTGTTCCCGTGCTTTCTGTTCTTGTGCTTTCTGTTTTTCTGTCTCTCTTCTCTTTTTCAACGCATCTCACTCACTTTTCCGGCTCTATTTCCATTTTCAGCCACATCCATACGCATCATTTTATGCCGTTACGGACAGCTCTTTAGGAATCCGATTCCACTTCAAATTTATAGCCCATTCCCCAAATTGTCTTTATATACTCTCCCTTATCCCCCAGCTTATTTCTCAGCTTTTTCACATGGGTATCAATGGTACGGGCATCCCCAAAATAATCATAATTCCATACGTTATTTAAGATTCTCTCTCTGGATAAAGCGATTCCGGCATTTTTTACAAAGTAGGAAAGAAGCTCGAATTCCTTGAAGCTTAGATTGATTCGTTTTCCATCACATTCGACCAGATGCGCGGATTTATTGATCATCAGTCCGCCCATTTCTATGACCTCTTCTTCCACCAGCGCATTGGAACGGCGAAGGAGAGCCTCCACCCTTGCCACAAGAATCTTTGGGCTGAACGGCTTGGAGATATATTCATCCACTCCCATATCAAAGCCCTGCAGCTCATCCCGTTCATCCCCTCGTGCCGTCAGCATAATGATCGGCACCTTCGAATATTCCCGGATCTCCCGGCATACCTGCCATCCATCCAGCTTGGGCATCATGACATCCAAAATCACCAGTGCAATATCCTTTTGTTCAAAAAAAACATCCAACGCCTCGGCTCCGTCTGCCGCTTCGATTACTTCAAAATTATTCTTTACCAAAAAATCCTTGACTAGCTTTCTCATTCTGCTTTCATCGTCTACCACCAATATTTTTAATCTATCCATTTCTTTTTCCTTCCTTTTCTTCTGAAATCCTGTTTGCTCATTGTTCTGTAAAATATGCATCCAATCCATTGGCGATTCCTGTAACGATTTTATCCTGATATCCTTCCTCACTCATCCTTTGATCCTCCTCCGGATTGCTCATGAATCCCATTTCCACGATTGCCACCGGCACGGTACACCAATTGATTCCGCTCATTCCATCCGTCTCCTGAATGCCCATATTCTTTGAACCTGTCTGCTCACAGATGGAATCCACGATGTGCTGTGCCAGGCTATGGCACTTTGAATACAAATTGGAAAGATATGGATTGGACGCCGTCGGTGCCATGGTCAGGGTTCCGTTGATGGATGTATCTGTCGAGGAATTCGCATGAATCCGGACAAAGGCTTCTGCTCCACTGTCATTCGCAATCGACGCACGCTCCTGATTGCTTAAATTGACTTCATTGGTTTCCCGGATCATGACGACCTGATAGCCCCGGTCGATCAACTCCTGCTTTAATTTCAAGGAAACCTCCAGATTCAGGACATACTCTGGTTTATTCGTGGCAATCCCCTGTGTGCCTGAGCTCACCTTTGGCTTTGTTTCTGCTGCTCCCGGTCCGATCGGCTCCTGCTCGTTGTTCGCATGATCCTGGTGCCCCGCATCTATGGCAATGATATGTCCTCCTGTGTTTTGCTGTGCTGTACTTTCCTCCCCGGCCGTCTCCTTTTCTTCTTTGGAAACTAAATATTCAGAGCTCACATAACCGGTCTGTCCGCGAAATTCCACCTCGGTCCAATCATCATTGAACCTTGTCTTTTCTACCTCATCCCCTCGGGAAAGCCTCGCCAAGACCTCTGCGTCCATGGACGGGTGTCTTCGCAGATTTAAGGAAGACGCCGAAACGATCATCACTTCTTTTTCTTTGACCATGATCATATCTTCCTCTTCCTCTGTTTCTTTTGTTTCTTCTGTTTCATCATTATCCTGCTTTTTTGCTTCTTCGGATGCCTCAGCTTCCGCCAGGCTCTGCTCATTCTTTTTCTTTTCCTGAGCTTCCTTATAGCTGCCCATATTGACCTCTGCCGGAGATTTTTTTGTTTCCTCTGTCTTAGGGTTCTCTAACGCTGCATCCTTTGTTTCCTCTTCTTGGGCTGTTGTTTCTTCCTGTTGTTCCTGCTGCATGGATGTGATTCCGGACGAGTCCAAATTCCTCTTATCTTTTCCGCAGCCAGTCAGAAACAGCAGAAAAACAAGCAGATATGCCCCCATCCTGATTCTATTTTTTTGACCCTTTTTTTTCATTTTTCTTTCCTCCCATATTTCATT
>CADBUD010000272.1 GCA_902797785.1 uncultured Lachnospiraceae bacterium | reverse complement strand
ATACACGTTGAAGCAGTAACTACAAATCGTGAGATTGTAGCGAATCATCTAGCATATACACATTTGTATATGTTTTTAGTAGCAGAATGATATCATGGAGTTATACTCAATTGAAACCGAATTAAAGACCAACGCATATCCGGGAAGAGGAATCATCATCGGTCGTTCCGCAGATGGGACTCATGCAGTTACCGCATATTTCATCATGGGAAGAAGTGAGAACAGCCGGAACCGTATCTTTGTGGAAGAAGGAGAAGGAATCCGTACCGAAGCCTTCGATCCATCAAAGCTCACTGATCCAAGTTTGATCATCTATGCCCCGGTGCGCGTGCTGGGAAATCAGACGATTGTGACCAATGGCGATCAGACCGATACGATCTACGACCTGATGGAAAAGGGACAGACCTTTGAGCAGGCGCTGAGGACAAGAGAGTTTGAGCCAGATGCGCCGAACTACACCCCGCGTATTTCCGGTATTCTTCAGATCGAAAACGGAAGCTATGACTATGCTATGTCAATCTTAAAGAGTGATCAGGGAGATCCGTCCTGCTGTAACCGCTTTACCTTTTCTTACGATTCGCCAAAGGCAGGAGAAGGAAGGTTTCTCCATACCTATCTCGGAGATGGTAATCCGCTGCCAAGCTTTGAAGGAGAACCGAAGCGCATAGCGATCGCTGGAGGAATTGATGAATTTGCGGATCTTCTTTGGAAAAGTTTAAATGAAGATAATAAGGTATCCTTATTCGTGCGATATATTGATATTAAGACTGGGACATATGAGACCAGGATCAAAAATAAAAATCAGTAAAGCTCCCGATAGAATATAGAGAAAAAGAAAGGAAGAGGAAGATGAAAGAACTGGAATTAAAATATGGCTGCAATCCAAATCAAAAACCATCCCGTATTTATTGTGAAAAGGGAGAGCTCCCAATCGAGGTTTTAAATGGAAGACCTGGATATATCAATTTTATGGACGCACTTAATGGCTGGCAGCTGGTCAAGGAATTAAAGGCGGCAACAGGCCTTCCGGCAGCAACGTCATTTAAGCATGTCTCTCCGGCAGGAGCAGCAGTGGGAAATCCGCTTTCCGATACGCTGAAAAAAATCTACTGGGTCGATGATTTAGGGGAGCTGACTCCTCTGGCGTGCGCTTATGCAAGGGCAAGGGGAGCAGACCGGATGTCTTCCTTTGGAGACTTTATTTCCCTGTCCGATGTCTGCGATACAGCAACAGCCAGGATGATCAAACGGGAAGTATCCGATGGAGTGATTGCCCCGGGATATGAGCCGGAGGCATTGGAAATCTTAAAGGCAAAAAAGAATGGAAATTATAACGTGATTCAGATTGATCCGGAGTATGTTCCGGAGCCGATTGAGCATAAACAGGTCTTTGGCATCACCTTTGAACAGGGAAGAAATGAATTGACCTGTGATGAAAAGCTGTTCGAACGGATCGTGACAGAAAATAAAGAGCTTCCAAAGAGCGCCATGCAGAATCTGATGATTTCCTTGATCACCTTAAAATACACCCAGTCCAATTCGGTATGCTATGTGGCAGATGGACAGGCCATTGGAATCGGAGCAGGGCAGCAGTCCCGGATTCACTGTACAAGACTGGCAGGAAGCAAAGCGGATAACTGGTTCCTGCGTCAGAACCCGAAGGTATTGGAGCTTCCGTTCTTAGATTCCGTTCGCCGGGCAGACCGGGACAATGCTATCGATTTATATATCGGTGAGGATGATATGGATGTACTTGCAGATGGAGCATGGCAGAAAATCTTCAAAGAAAAGCCAGAGGCTTTCACCAGAGAAGAGAAACGAAGCTGGCTCGACCAGATGCAGGATATCGCTCTTGGTTCAGATGCTTTCTTTCCTTTTGGAGATAATATTGAACGGGCTCATCGAAGCGGCGTAAAATACATTGCCCAGCCGGGCGGATCCATTCGTGATGATAATGTTATTGAGACCTGCAACAAGTATCAGATGGTCATGGCATTTACCGGGATACGTTTATTCCATCATTAAAAGGCTCTGTACCATTTTCCTGGGAGCTTAAGCAGGAGGGAGGAATAGGATGGATAATACCGCATATAAATGCCCTAATTGTGGAGGAAATCTGATTTTTGACAGCAACAGCAGGAAGCTGAAATGTGAACAGTGTGACTCTTTATTCGATCCGGATTATCTGGGAGAAGAGTCCTTAGTCTTTCAAAACGAGGAAGAAATTCGTGAGGATGAATCGACGGGAGAGCTTACCGTCCATGTATTTAAATGTGACAGCTGTGGGGGAGAACTGGCAGCGACGGAACAGACTGCCGCGACACGGTGTCCATATTGTGGAAGTCCGAACATCATTTTCGATAGAATTTCAAGAGACCTGCGGCCGGATGTGGTCATTCCATTTGCCATCGACCGGGAAAAGGTAGAGGAAATTTTCTGGAAAAAGATAAAAAAACATAAATTTATTCCACGAGATCTTAGAAAACGATCCTCGGTGGAAAAGCTGACAGCCTCCTATGTGCCGTATTGGCTGTACGATGGAAAGGCAGTGATCGATGCGCAGTGTCATGCGACGAGGGTTCATTACAGTCATGATGACAACTACGACTATACCCATACGGATCACTTCGAGGTTGTCAGAAAAATAGAAGCAGAATACCAAAACGTTTCATGGGACGCCTCGAGAGAAATGGAAGACGCGAGGATGCAGAAGCTGGAGCCGTTCCAAATGAACGATCTGAAACCGTTCGAGCCCGGATATTTGCTGGGCTATCAGGCAGAGCGTTATGATGTGAGCCGGGAAGAGGCAGAGCCGCTGTTGAAAGAAAAAGTGAAAAAATTTTTGATGCAGGAAGTCAGATCGAGTGTGACAGGCTATGCTACAGTTGATATAAGAAAGCACACGGAGGAGCTTTACTGGTCAAAACAACGCTATGCCATGTTTCCTGTGTGGAATTATCACTATCAATTTGCTGGAAAAGAATACGAGTTTTTGATCAATGGTCAGACAGGAAAATTCGTCGGGAAGCTGCCTAAAAGCGCAGCCAGTTTTTTTTGGTGGCTTGCTGTATTTTTTGCCGTTATCATGCTGATCTTTATGGTGACGACAGATTGGAAAGGAGCCGATGTCAGTCAAAATATACATCCTGAGAATGTAGAAGGTTTTTCTGTAGATGGGGAGAATCATCTAATGACCCGTCAGGATACCTACATTGACCGGCAGCGGACCAACGATTTTGCAGATCTTTTGACAGAGGAAGAAGAAGAGAGCCTGGAGCAGCAGCTGGATACGCTGTCGGAGACCTATCTGACAGATTTTGTCGCATTGACAGTAGAGGATACCAACGGATACGATACAGCGACCTATGCGGAAAACTTTATCGATTACAATGCCTATGGATTTGGAGAAGGCTACGACAGTGTTCAGATCATGGTTGATATGCAGCACAGAGAGATCTGGATTACCGGAACCGGTCTGGGACAGTTTTATATTACAAGTTCACGAGCCAATGACATTTATGAAGATATTTCCTATCTGGCTACCGGCGGAGATTATGCCAAGATGTTTATGCAGGGATTTCATGAGATAGAACAGTATTTTAAAAATCATGATATATCGACCTCAAAGGTATCCTTCTATTCCTTGGACTTGAATACCAGAAGGATGCTGGAACATCAGGGAAGAGCTTTTTCCATGAAGCTGTTCTACTGGTTGACGCATGCTTTGATTTCGGTCTTCCTTGCCTTTGCCATTACGGGAATCTGGTGTATCGTAGATAATAGCACCTATGGAGCCGAGGCAGTATCAGAAGATTTCCGCAAAAATAAGAAAATCCTGCATCAGAGAGATCAGTTTATCAACACAACGACAACAAAAACCAGCCGTGCCAGCAGCAGCGGAGGAGGAGGCGGTCATTACGGGGGAAGCGGGAGAAGCCACAGCGGCGGAGGAGGTCATTTTTAATGGAAGAAAAAAAAGAAGTAAGACGAAAAAAATTTCGAAAATTCGATTATCGTCTGGATTTTTACCTGCTTTTAGGACTTTCCTTCCTGATTTTTTTTGGACTGATCGCTCTTACCTCAGCCAGCATTTCGGCTGGAATACATGGAGATAGTGGAAATCCTCTGGTTTTTGTAGAAAAGCAGATTGGATTTACCCTGATCGGCGTTATTGTGATGATTTTTGTCAGCTTTGTCCCGTACACCTGGTGGAGAAAATTTTCCTATCTGGCTATTATTGGCTCTGCCCTGATGGTTGTTCTGCTGCAGATTGACAAAACGCAGTTTCCATATCTGTATGGAGCAGAGATCAATGGAGCGAGAAGATGGCTGGTTATTTTTGGATTCCAGTTCCAGGTGACAGATTTTATTCGTTTTTCGGCGATTCTCTTTTTGGCGCATGTCATTACGAAGCTAAAATGGGGGATTCGAAAAGGAAGGTTTCTTGGAATCGGACAGGTTTTTTTCGTTCTGACCTTAGCGATAGCGCTTGCCGGAGGAATCCTTGTGTTTACCAAAAATCTGAGTACAGCATTGATCGTTTTGGGAATTGCAGCAATGATGGTGATCGTTGTTTATCCGCATGAGAAGCTCACGATTGGCGCGCTTATTGGGGCAGTGATAGCAGTGATTGCATTGATCCAGTATATTCTGCAGCTTCCGCCTGGAGCCGGCGATTATCATTTCAAGCGAATCAAAATGTGGTTCGACCCGTTCAACCCGGTGTACTTATATGACGATAATGGGAGCTACCAGACCGTCCAGTCCCTCTATGCGATTGGACGGGGCGGACTCTTAGGAGTAGGACTCGGAAATGGAATCCAAAAGCTGGGAAATCTTCCGGAGCCTTACAATGACTTCATTTTTTCTGTCATTTGTGAGGAGCTTGGATTTGTTGGCGCGCTTTTTTTGATTCTCCTCTATATTTATTTTTTAGTCCAGGTATTTCTGATTTCCACGAAAGCCAAGGATACCTTTGGCAGTATGCTTGCGGTGGGAATTTTTTCCCATTTTGCCTTTCAGGTAATTGTCAATATTGGCGTATGCACCAATATGCTTCCCAATACCGGAGTCGGACTACCATTTATCAGCTATGGAGGAACGGCACAGGTCGTTCTGCTAGGAGAGGTTGGAATTTTATTGAGCATCTATCGGTTTTCGAAAAATGCTTTGCTGCAAAGTGAAAAGAAATCTATTCCTCAGAGAATCAAAGAAGATATTTCAGAGTGGGTTGCGCGAAGAAAGGGTGCCTGAGGCATAGAGGAAAATAGAAAGGAGAAAAAATGGAAGAAGTAAAAACAAATCGTGATTACAAAAACGAGCAAATCGAGGCTCTGCAGGTGGTACAAAACTATGATATCCGGCTGGCAAAAGGAATCCGCAACATTCTTCCGGAGCTGCGGGGAGAAGAGCGGGAGGATACCAAGGAATATTTAAAGCAGATCATTAACGGACTGAATTTCACGCTGGAAGCCATCAATGGGACCATGAGCCTGTTAAATGAAACCAGGCAGAGGATTGACAAGGAAAAGACCAATGCCAAGGTAGAAAAACTGGGAGCCGCGTTGAAAAAGAAGGAAAATGCAGAGATCGCAGATGTATTGGAGAAGGAAATCCTGCCATTTGTAGAAGAGTTCCTGGAATCCGCCACAGAAGTGCTGGAGGAACAGAACGCATAAGAAAGGAAAAGGATATCACGCACGTCATTATCAGAAAAACGCTCTGTAGGCATCCACACGGATGTCCCAGAGCGTTTTTGGATTTAACAGTAATTATTAAATAACATACCGCTATATTCTGAAGTAACATAGGGATTGACATAATTCTTTCCTGGATTTTTATAGGCAACAAGAAGCTTGTTTACATAATCCATCGGATTGATCACGGCATTTGAAACCTTTTTCTCCAAATCAGAACCAAAGGATTTCAAGAACTCAAAGGAGCTGTTGTCATCCTGGGAGGCAGCCACTTCTAATTGATCCTCATCGACGGTAATGGAACCATCATGGTTCACCTTTAGTCCGATTTCTGAAAGCTGGGTGCGGTACTGCTTTCCTACGTGGGAAATTTCTAACAGAAGTTTATTGGAAACATTATAACGGCTATTGGAGGAAACGGTGTTCTTATAATCCTGAGCCGTTTGAATCATGGAATTATATCCATCGGCGAGATCATTGATGTTCTTTTTGATCGCTTCTGAATCGGCATGAAAACCGACTCTGACCGGCTCCCCATCCGTGAGCTGTTTTAGATTGATCTCGAACGTCCGGTTTACCGTGAAGGAATTGGACAAAGCGGTGCGCTCTACCTGATTTAATGTGAAGAACGCATTTTGCGGATAGGACGTCACATGATCCAGACCGAGAATCGCTGCGGCATCCACCGGGGAATTTTTAGAGGCTTCGGAAGGAGCAATGGAAAAAATGGTGTCGCTTCCAGCAACCACTCCGGTGTTTTGAGATTCGATATTTAAAGCAGAAAAATCACCGCTTTTTTCAACTGAGGCCCGTATGCCAATATTGGAATTATTGATCAACCTGCCAAGCTTTCTCTGGATATCTACATTTCGATCCGAGTCTGTAACAGAGAACTGAAACTCATAGGTAGATTTTTCAATATTGATATCAAAGGAATAATCCCCAGGGGGAAAGCTATGTTCCGATGCGACCAGAGCATTACCGCTGTTCTTCTGGGAAGTGGCAAGCTGGAAGACCTCAATTTCCAGTGGCTCCTGGGAAGGGGAGGTCTCAGTATTTCCGATATAGGACGCAGTGACATAATCCTCATTAGAAGAAGATGCAATCTTTTTTTGAAATCCGATATCCGCGGAAGAATCGGATGTTGTTTCGTCAAAAAGAGCAGACAGGGTATTTTGAAACTGCCGGGCATGCTCTTTTACATCAATGGCATATTTTTTGGTGCTCTCCGTGTTGTGAATCTTATAGAGAGGAGAATTTTTGCTGATATTTACAATGCTTTGATAAACATCCTGAAGATCGCTCTGCTTATGTGTATCATAGCGAGAAGAGCGCTTATCTGTTTTCGTCAGATAATTGGTCACATAATAATGATATACATTATCAATTCTTGCCATAAAAATCACCTCTTTGTACTTAGACAAAATTACAACTTTGATTTCTTGCATTATACTATATTTTTTCAGAGTTGTCATGTATTTTTTGAAATGTTTTTGTTACTATTTACAGTCCCCCTCCCGGCATTCGGATTTCCCGCTGCTTCGCAGCTCTCCCGGCGCATTTGCGCCTGAAATCCTCAGTTTTTGAAAAAAATAAAAAAAACACTTGATTTTTAAAAAAATATGTGGTAATATTATCACGATGCTGATGTGGCACAGTCGGTAGCGCACCTCATTGGTAGTGAGGAGGTCACGGGTTCGATTCCCGTCATCAGCTTTATAAGGAATAGAATAAAAATACACCGTTACCATTAGGCGACGGTGTATTTTAGTTATAGTCGAAGAAGTCATGCAAAAATAATGCCTCGTCTGCTAGCAGCGGTAATCCATGATATTGATTGTATCAAAGAAAATCTCTTTTGCATTTCGACTATAGGAGAAGGTACTCTGGCATTGATCGGCAGGTTTTGCTGCTGTGCCTGCCTGAATGGACATCAGCATCTGGAAAAAGCTGTTGTCTGACGATTGCTGCTTGCTATCCTGTTCCGAGGTCTGGTCCTGAAGCTTGCGGACGTTAGAAACAGGGGTTACTGGCTGCACCCTGAAAAAATCGTTTGTTGTGTATACTGCGGTAATCATCCTCCTTGATGTTTATGAAAAAGCAGCGAAAACATCTTTTTCATAAGATATGCCGTAGAACCATCAGAGCGACCAAATCCGTGGTCCTGTGATAGGACACATCCATGTGTCCCTGACAACACACCAGAGATTTTCCTTCTATTATATATATCGGCATATTGTAAAAAATAAACAGTATAGAGGAGCCATCATATGAAACGTGTTTTTTTGATTGTATTGGACAGTGTAGGAATTGGAGAAATGCCAGACGCAAAAGAATATGGAGACGAAGGAAGCAATACTGTCCGCGCGGCTTCGTACAGCCCGTTTTTCTCCATGCCGAACATGGCACAGCTGGGATGTTTTTTGATAGACGGAGTGGAGGTCAGGGAAGGCTCGGTTCCTAAAATAGAGTCCCCCACAGGCAGCTTTGCGCGGCTGGCAGAACGATCCAGAGGAAAGGATACCACGACCGGACACTGGGAAATTGCCGGACTGATTTCCAAGCGACCGCTTCCCACTTATCCCCAGGGATTTCCGTCCGAGGTCATAGAGGAATTTGAACGAAGGACAGGAAAACAGGTTCTCTGCAACCGTCCGTATTCCGGCACCGAAGTCATTCGGGATTATGGAAAAGAACAGATGGAAACAGGAGGCTTGATCGTATATACCTCGGCAGATTCCGTATTTCAGATTGCGGCTCATGAAGACATTATTCCGGTGGAGGAATTATACCATGACTGCGAAATCGCGCGGGAGCTTCTGGTCGGAGAGTATGCCGTTGGACGGGTCATTGCGAGGCCGTTTGCCGGTTCACCGGAGGAAGGCTTTGTACGGACCACGCGCCGACATGATTATTCCATGACGCCTCCGGGCAGAACAATGTTGAATCAGCTGGAAGATCACGGATTCAAAACGATTGGCGTAGGAAAAATCAATGATATCTTTGCGGGAAGCGGAATTGGCGAATTTGTCAGAACCACAGGAAATTTGGATGGGATGAAAAAAACGCTGCAATACCAGAAAAAAGAATTCGAAGGACTGGTGTTTGTGAATCTGGTTGATTTTGATATGCTGTATGGACATCGCAATGACGTAGATGGTTATGCAAAGGCATTGACAGAATTTGATCAGTGGCTTCCTGATTTTCTTGCAGGAATGAAGGAAGAGGATCTTTTGATGATCACAGCAGATCATGGCTGTGATCCGAGCACCCCGTCAACAGACCATTCCAGAGAATATGTTCCGCTGATCATGAAAGGGAAGGGAATCCGGCCGGGAAAGAATTATGGAACCAGAGAAAGCTTTGCAGATATCGCGGCGACGATTCAGGCGTATTTTGGACTTGAGGTCGTGACGGCCGGGCACAGCCTCATGAACGAAACCATATCAAATTGACGGTGAATCGTAAGGAATTGTGCGAAAATAACCTGTACATTAATGCACACAAACGCGATAGGAAAGGCACTTTTGGCGCCTTGCGTTTGGCAAATAGGAAATGAATAAATTCGTTTCCTATAAAATTATAGTTAGAAATAGAAAGGCAGAAAAAATGAGCGAGTTACAAGACGAAATCAAAAAAAGAAGAACCTTTGCGATTATTTCCCATCCGGATGCGGGAAAGACGACATTGACAGAAAAATTTCTTTTATATGGAGGTGCCATTAATCTGGCAGGCTCGGTCAAAGGAAAGGCAACTGCACGTCATGCGGTCTCTGACTGGATGGAGATAGAAAAAGAAAGAGGAATTTCTGTTACTTCCTCTGTTCTGCAGTTCTCATATGATGGTTTTTGTATTAATATTTTGGATACCCCGGGACACCAGGACTTCTCGGAGGATACATATCGAACCCTGATGGCAGCCGATTCTGCCGTCATGGTCATTGATGGATCCAAGGGAGTCGAGGCGCAGACCAGAAAGCTGTTCAAGGTCTGTGTGATGCGCCATATTCCTATTTTTACCTTTATCAACAAAATGGATCGGGATGCCAATGATTCCTTTGATCTGCTCGATGAGATTGAAAAAGAGCTGGGCATCGCGACTTGTCCGGTGAATTGGCCGATTGGCTCAGGAAAAGGGTTTAAAGGAGTCTATGACCGGAATACAAGAAAAGTCTCCTTATTCTCCGATACAGAAAAGGGAACCAAGGAAGGCGAAGTCAGAGAAATTGACATTGACTCAGAGGAAATTCGACAGGTCATTGGAGAAGAGGAATACGATCAGCTGATGGGAGAAATCGAGCTGCTGGACGGTGCCAGTGCCGAGTTCGATCTGGATGCTGTACATGCAGGAGAACTGTCTCCTGTATTTTTTGGATCGGCATTGACCAACTTTGGAGTCGAGACCTTTTTACAGCATTTCCTAAAAATGACGACAACGGTACTTCCACGGAAATCCGATCAGGGAGAAATCGATCCGTTCTCTGAACACTTTTCTGCCTTTGTCTTTAAAATTCAGGCAAATATGAATAAAGCACATCGGGACAGGATTGCGTTTATGCGGATTTGTTCTGGAAAATTCGAGGCCGGGATGGAAGTGACGCACGTACAGGGAGGAAAAAAGATCCGCCTGTCCCAGCCACAGCAGATGATGGCGCAGGAGAGAAAAATCATTGAGACTGCTTACGCCGGAGATATCATCGGAGTCTTTGATCCGGGGATTTTTTCAATTGGAGATACCCTGCTCAAGGGAGGAGAGCCGTTCTGTTTTGAGGGAATTCCGACCTTTGCGCCGGAGCATTTTGCCCGGGTGCGTCAGGTAGATACCATGAAACGAAAACAGTTCGTTAAAGGAATCAATCAGATCGCCCAGGAGGGAGCGATTCAGATTTTCCAGGAATACAATACCGGGATGGAGGAAATCATCGTCGGTGTAGTCGGTGTGCTCCAGTTCGATGTTTTAAAATACCGTCTGAATCATGAGTATAACGTAGAGATTATTTTGGAGCATCTGCCATATGAGCATATCCGCTGGGTGGAAAACAAAGAAATCGACTTAGATGAGCTGCGCGGGACTTCTGATATGAAAAAAATCAAAGATCTAAAGGGGAATCCGCTCCTGCTATTTATCAACAGCTGGAGCGTCAACATGACGCTGGAGCGAAACGAAGGGCTGGTATTGTCTGAGTTTGGACGAAATTAGTGTTACTATTCACAGCTCCGCTGTTCATAGCAACAAAATGCACACGCCAAAGGTGCACAGAGTGGAAATATGCCCTAACGGTCATATTTCGCGCCCACTGTCCCGGATTTTCACACTCTGTGCACCTTCGGTGTGCAAAAAACGCATGGAAATACCTTGCGGGATAACGGCTGTGAATAGTAACAAAAGTCTACAGAATATGATTGACATTTATGGCGTTTATAGATAAAATTAAAGAAGATTGTTTTTATTTTCGTACAAAAGTGGGGAAGGAGAGAAATCTCAAAATGGATTCGATAGAATTAAACGCATATGCCAAGATCAATCTGGGACTGGACGTTCTTCGGAAGAGGGAAGATGGATACCATGAGGTAAAGATGGTGATGCAGTCCATCCAACTTCACGACAGATTAAAAATGAAAAAGATAACAGAAGATAAGATTAAATTGGAATGCGGGGGAGCGGCGCTTCCTCTGGGTCCGGAAAATCTGATCTATCGGGCAGTACAATTAATCAGGGAAGAGTATTCCATATCCGGGGGAGTATCCGTTGAGCTGACAAAGCAGATTCCCATCGCGGCCGGATTGGCCGGTGGGAGCACAGATGCAGCGGCGGCACTTCGGGGGATGAACCAGTTGTTTTCCCTGGGAATCTCAGAGGACGAACTTTCAGAGCACGGGGTAAAAATCGGAGCAGATGTTCCATTCTGCCTTCTACAGGGAACGGCTCTGTCTGAGGGAATCGGAGAGCGTCTGACGCGACTGCCGGAGCTTTTGCCCATTCCGATTTTGATTGCCAAACCACCGATTTCTGTTTCGACGAAATATGTCTACGAGCATTTGACATTGGATGAAATGACAGACCATCCTAAAATCGAAACGATCCTTGAGGGAATCCGTCATCAGGACATAAAAAAAATCGCTTCCTCCCTGGGCAATTTATTGGAGAATGTAACAGTAAAGGAATATCCAATCATCCAGAAGCTAAAACAGAGGATGATGGAATTGGGGGCGGAAAATGCTTTGATGAGCGGAAGCGGACCGACAGTGTTCGGATTGTTCTTAGAGGAAGAAACGGCAAAAGAGGCATACAGAATCTTACGGGAAGAAGGGATGGCAGAGGCAGTGGCTTTGACAAGTCCGGTTGGCGCACCGACTGGAGTATAAAGGAGAAGGACGATGGAGAACGAATTTAAGATAGAAATGAATCAGTTTCTTCCCCTTCGTGAGGTCGTATTCCGAGCGATTCGGGAAGCAATCTTAAAAGGAGAATTAAAAGCAGGAGAGCGGCTGATGGAGATTCAGCTGGCAGAAAAGCTGGGAGTCAGCAGAACGCCGATCCGAGAGGCTCTTCGAAAATTGGAGCTGGAGGGACTGGTGGTCTCCATTCCCCGAAAGGGAGCCATGGTCGCCCAGATGTCAGCAGCAGAATTTGAGGATATGCTTGTGGTTCGGAAATCTCTGGAGAAGCTGGCGGCAAGTCTTGCCTGCCAAAGGATGACAGAGGAAGAAATGCAGGATCTTGAGCGCTTCGCGAATGAGATGGAGGATGCCATGAAGCGCAAAAATGTCATAGAAATCGCAACCGCAGATGAAAATTTCCACGAATGCATCTACAAGTCATCCAAAAACCCAAAGCTGATTTCTATATTAAATTCCCTGAGAGAACAGTTCTACCGATATCGGGTAGAATATTTAAAGATAGAGGAGAATTATCAGCAGCTGATCAAAGAGCATCGGGAAATGATCCGCGGGATGCTGAATCAGGATGAGGATTATGTGGTTCTGATCGTAGACCAACATTTATCGAATCAGCAGACGGCAGTACTGCAGATGATACATAAGAGCGAAGCATAGTGAACAGGCGCAGCCAGGATAAGATGGCTGCGCCTGATTTTGTATGACAACGAGCCAAGGTGTCTGACTCGTGCTTGCACGAAAGGAAGACACTTTGGCGACGGTAGAACACCGAAAGACAAGTTACTATTCACAGCCGTTATCCCGCAAGGTATTTTCAAGCGCATTTTGCTTGAAAATCCGGGGTAGACAAAGTCTTGAGATGGGCAACAGCATTGTCAGCGAGTAGGGGGAGAATACCCCTGCTCGATTTTTTTGGAATAAAAAAACAGGACGGGGAAATACTTATCATAAACGTATGATAAATACCATAGCAATAAAGATTAAAAATAAGAAAGGTTCAAGACATGAACAAGATCAATGAGAAAGAACGTCCGGAACATATTCCCTGTTCTCTCACAAAAGCCCTCGATGCTTTTCACCAGATGTTCAAAGACTGTGATGACCTGATAGAAACAGAAATGTATCTGGGAAGGGAACGTACCATCCGATGCCAGATCATCTACATTGAGATTGCCGTCCAGGGAATCACCTTGTCCCATTCCCAGATCGGAACCCTACTGACTTCCCTCTCTGACAGCAGAGATGAGGAAGTCCTTCCAAGGATAAAGAAAAATGCCCTGGGGCTTTCAGGAGCAAAAAAACTGGTGACCTTTCAGGACGTTTCCCGGACCATCTTAGCAGGAGATGCCGTACTCTTCGTGGATGGCTTTAACGGAGCCCTAAAGCTGCCGGACCGGGGATATCCCAATATGGGAATTACAGAATGCGAAGCAGAAAAGGTCTCCCGCGGTTCCAAAGAAGGCTTTGCGGATTCCATCAAAGCCAATACAGCCCTGCTTCGAAAGCGTCTGAGGACGCCGGAGCTAAAAATCAAACAGACCATCCTGGGAGAACATTCCAACACCTTGGTCAATCTGGTTTATCTGCAGGGAATTGCCAGGGAATCCCTTCTTAGGGAAATGGAAAAAAAGCTGGCGTCTTTTGAGATTGATGCGGTTACCGATACCGGAATCCTGGAACAGCTGACGGAGGGCTGCTGGTATTCGCCTTTTCCACAGTTTCAGACGACGGAACGGCCGGATCTTGCCGTTGAGGCACTGCTGGAGGGGAGAATCGTTCTGTTAAGTGATAATTCTCCTGTCGCCCTGATTCTTCCAACGGATTTTAATTGTTTCTTAAAAACGAGCGATGACCGCTTTAACCGATTTGAGGCGGCGACCTTCTCCCGGTGGATCCGTTATTTTGCTGCTTTTTTCGCCCTCTCCCTGCCGGGTCTGTATCTGGCGGCCGTGTTGTTCCAGGCAAATTTATTGCCGCTGGATCTGTTATTATCCTTTTCTGATGCAAGAGCGGGTGTCCCTTTTTCTCCCCTGGCGGAGATGCTCTTGATGGAATTATCCTTTGAACTGCTGCGGGAGGCGGGGATCCGGCTTCCGGGAAACATGGGAAATACGATGGGAATCGTAGGTGGATTGATCATTGGACAGGCGGCCGTAGAGGCCAATCTGGTCAGTCCGATCGTCGTAATTGTGACAGCCTTTACGGCACTATGTTCTTTTGCTATTCCGAATGAAGAATTTGCCTTTGCCTTCCGTATGCTGAAATATGTGATGATGGTCATCAGCGGGGTTTTTGGCTGGTTCGGATTCTGCTTTTCCCTTTTGACGGTCTGGTTTCATCTGACGCACTTAAAGAGCTTCGGAATTCCATTTCTGACTCCTTTTGCGGCAGGAGACTTAAATCATGAGAGGGATTTGCGTGATAGTATTTTTAGGGCGCCGATATTTCTGATGAAATGGAGATCCTTCTATGCCAGAGAGGGAAGGAGAAGGCGATATCGAGAAAAAACAGGAGAAAAGTCATGATATTTGAAAACATGAATATTTCGGACCGACAAAAGAGGAGAATTTCTTTCTGGTATGTTTTTGGTGCCGGAATCGTCTTTTTACCGACTCTTCTGCTCAGATGGTGCAAAGAATCCATGATGCCCTGCCTGATCATAGGATATCTTCTTTTTTTGACCATGACCATGCTAAAGCAGAAGAAGGAAAAGAAAAACGAAATGAATCAAAAGAAGAAAAATCCGGGAATGGAAAGAGTCAGGGAATGGGGGAAGCGGTGCTACTGTTTTGTGGAAGGGGCAGGACTGTTATATGCCCTGTTAAAGCTGATTCTCTATCGTCTGGTTCCACAGGAAAATGAGGCCTGTATTTTTTTCCTTTTACTGTTTTTGGTTCTCTATGCCAGTTGGGATGGATTAGAATGCTATGCGCGGGGAGCCGAGGTCTTATTTGTACCATGGCTTCTTGCCATCCTTTTTTCTGCGCTGACCCTGTATCTTCATATATTTACCGATGGATTTTTTACCACGGAACGGATGAAATCACTTCTATTTCCCTTTTCCTTTGAGATCCGGTGTCTTTTCGGGGTACTGCTCTCCTTCTTTGTGTTTTGGAGATGTCATTTTTGTTTTGAACGGGGAAACGGCTCCCTTAGGGAAAAGGCTTTTCCCGGCGCAATGTTGATTCTGTTAATGGCAGGAGCTGTTTTATTTCATGGAATCGAAGGAATGAAAAGCACCTCCTATGAGATGCTGTCCCTGGTCTATACAGGACGCGGGAACACTCTGCTGACGAGCCTGTGGATCTTGGGGATTCTCTATGCGGCGGGCTATGACTTTACGATTGCGGTATTCTCCGGCAGCAAAAAAAAGCTGGAGGACAAGACAAAAAAATCCAGAGTTTTTTTGGTCAAACTGGGGACCGTGATCGTATTTGGATTCGCGGTACTTCTGACACATGGGAAGAAACCGGTCAGTATCGAAAGCCGTTCCTATGCTACAGTGGAATGTGTTTCAAAGGGGGAGGAAACAGAGCTTTTAGTCCATTATCTGTTTCCGGAAACGAAGGAAGGAAAGAAGGAGTCCTGTTTTTCTGTCCACGCAGATTCCCTGGAGCAGGCGGAGCAATGGTATCAGGAAAATTCGGACCGGTCCGTAGATTTCAGACATCTGCAGTGCGTGATACTTGAGGAAGACCTGGTCAGGGATAAAAGACAATTGGGGCGGCTGATTTCTGAATGGAAAAATGAAGGGAAATACGAGAGGAATGCCTATGTGTTCATCTGCCATGACATGGAGGAAATTCTTAGAATGGAAGCCGCTCTGGACCATCCTCTTGGTCAGTATTTACGGGAAAAAATGACAAAATTAAATCAAATGGAGGGTCTGGACACCATGCGCCTGGGAACCATGATGGATTTGTTTTATGAAGACCGTCTTTGGATAGAAGAAATCTGTCTTTTGGGAGAAGGACTTCAATTTATGATGTTCCGTTAGCAAAAACCAGCAATGGTTT
>CADBUD010000271.1 GCA_902797785.1 uncultured Lachnospiraceae bacterium | reverse complement strand
CGCGCCCATTGCCTCGGATTTTCTGTGACTTTCGCTGCGCTTCACTCACAAAAAATACCTTGCGGGAGAATAATGGTGAACTGTTACAAGCCATTTCCTTCATGAGAATAACTAAAAAAGTTTGAACTCAAGAGTCCAAACTTTTCCATGTTTTTTATATTTCCTATAACTCACAGTTGTTCACGGTACGAGGGAATGGAATCACATCCCGGATATTGGTCATTCCGGTCAGGTACATGACGCACCGCTCAAATCCCAGACCGAAGCCGGCATGGCGCGTCGATCCGTATTTTCTCAGATCCAGATAAAACTTATAATCTTCTTCCTTCAAAGAAAGCTCCCGCATTCTTGAAACCAGCTTGTCATAATCGTCCTCTCTCTGGCTTCCACCAATAATCTCCCCGATTCCCGGCACCAGGCAATCCATCGCCGCTACCGTCTTATTATCCTCATTGAGCTTCATATAAAATGCCTTAATTTCTTTTGGATAATCTGTTACAAAGACCGGACGTTTAAAAATCTCCTCGGTCAAATAACGCTCGTGCTCGGTCTGGAGATCCTCTCCCCATGACACCTTATATTCGAACTTATCATTATGCTTTTCTAACTGCTCGATAGCCTCGGTATAGGTGATATGACCAAATTCTGAATTCAGGACATGGTTCAACCGTTCCAAAAGGCTATGATCTACAAATTTATTTAAGAACTCCAGCTCCAGCGGCGCGTGCTCTAAGACATAACCGATCACATATTTCAGCATGCTCTCTGCCAGCTCCATATCATCCTCCAGATCCGCGAATGCCATTTCCGGCTCGATCATCCAGAACTCTGCCGCATGGCGCGTCGTATTGGAATTTTCTGCCCGGAAGGTCGGTCCGAAGGTGTAGATATCGGAGAATGCCTGCGCATAGGTCTCTCCGTTGAGCTGACCGCTTACCGTCAGGTTGGTCTGCTTCTTGAAAAAGTCTTTGGAGAAATCTACCTCTCCAGCGTCTGTCAATGGGATATTTTTCAGATCCATCGTTGTCACGCAGAACATCTCTCCTGCTCCTTCACAGTCGCTTCCGGTTATCAGCGGAGTATGGACATAGACAAAGCCCCGTTCCTGGAAAAAGCTGTGCAGAGCAAATGCGATCTGGGAACGAATCCGAAATACCGCCTGGAATGTATTGGTTCTCGGCCGAAGATGGGTCATGGTGCGCAGGTATTCAAAGGTATGGCGCTTTTTCTGAAGCGGATAGTCACTGGCAGACTCGCCTTCTACCACGACCTCCTCCGCCTGAATCTCGAATGGCTGTTTTGCCTCAGGCGTTGCCGTCACGACCCCTTTTACCAGAATCGCCGCACCGACATTCAACTTTCCGATCTGGGCAAAATTGGAAAGCTTTTCTCCATATACGACCTGAAGCGGTTCAAAATATGTCCCGTCATTTACCATAATAAATCCAAAAGTCTTGGAATTACGGATGCTTCGGATCCATCCTCCAATTTCCACTGTTGTTCCGATATATTTCTCCCTGTTCTGAAACAGGTCTCTCAATTTTAATCGTTTCATTTCTCTTCACCTTCTATCCTCTTTGTGATCTTGGCGTTCTCAGCGACATAATCCCATACCTTATTGAACAGCATCGAATATTTATATTCTTCTACTCCGCCATTCTCGTTCAGATATTTTTCCACATCCTCTGTCGTTGAAAATCCATAGGAGTTTCCATAGCTTTTTAAATCTTCTTCTAATTGTTTCTGATAATCGTCTTCCGTGACTTCGATGCCTTCGGTCTCCGCAATGGCCTTGACTAACATTTCCGTCTCGACATTTTCTTTCATATAAGAGGTGATTTCTTCATTGAACTCATCCTCCGTCGTGCCCATCTCTTTAATATAATCCTCAAGTGCCATCCCATAGGAAGCCTGGATCTGTTTTTCCATGCTGTCCTTATACTTCTGTACCTCGCTCTCTACCAGCCCCTCCGGAAAACCTTTAAACTCCGCATTCTCCTTGACCGTATTCTGAAGCTCTGTTTTCATGGTGTTTTCTGCTTCAGATTCATTTTCTGTCGTAAGGGTCTCTTTTAAATATTCCTCATATTCCTTGGTGGTCTTAAAATCAGAAATATTCTGGACAAACTCATCATTGTATTCCGGTTTGATCTCTTCCATAATGGAATTTACCTTTACCTCAAAGACAACATCCTGTCCGGCAAGATCGGTGCTGGCATAATCCTCCGGAAAGGTAAGGTTTAATTTGACGGTCTTTCCGACCTTGGCTCCGATCAGACCATCCTCAAAACCGTCAATGAAGCTGTGCGAACCAATCGTCAGGTCATAACCCTCTGCCGTTCCGCCGTCGAACGCTACACCGTCCTTCGTTCCTTTGTAGTCAATGTTTACGATATCACCGTCTTCGACGGTGTCTTTCTTTGTCTCTTTCTTTTCCTTATTATCCTCCAGCGCATTTTCAATCGCTGTCTTTATACTTCCCTCTGTCACGGCCTGAACCGTTTCTGTCACCTCGATGCCTTTATACTCTCCTAACGTCACATAGTCCAGCGCATTATATTCAATTGATTCCCCCGTCGATGCGGAAACCGAACTGCCGGAAGCAGCCTGCTCTTTCTCTTCTCCGCCATCCTGTGCGGTCGAATCTGCTGTGGCTTCTGACCCACTGGATGAATCTGTCTTATTGGAACCACATCCAACTGCCATGGACATCACCGCTGCTGTCATTAATGCTATCACAATTTTTCTTTTCATTTTTCTCCTCCTTGGCAATATCTGCCAAATCTTATTTCAATTTCTGATTCTGTCTGCGTTTTAGACAGTAACAACGTTTATTACCATATCACAAAAACAGGATTTTGAAAAGTAGTTCCCTTTAAATAACACAATTTTTTCACACAGTGGGGCGCAGCATCGCTTCGAATTCCTGATATGAAACCGGTTTGCTGTACAGATAGCCCTGATAGATGTGACAGCCCAGCTCCTTTAAGGAATCTCTCTGCTCTTCTGTCTCCACGAATTCCGCAATCACTTCAATTCCCAGATTCTGGCTCAGATAGAGAATCGATGCCACTATTTCCCGGTTGTGGGAGTTCTCATTCAGATCTCTGGTAATGCTTCCATCCAGCTTGACCACATCGAACAGATCTGTTTTTAAATAATTCAGTGAGGTATATCCCATACCGAAATCATCAATCAGCAGCTTATGTCCTTTCTCCTTTAAACGGTTCAGCTTGTTGATAGATTCTGTAAAATTCGAAAGGGCGTCCTGCTCCGTGATCTCAATCCAAAGATGTTTCGGATCGATTCCGTTTTTTTGCATACATTCCTCCAGGATTTCCTCCAGTCTTGGATTGTAGAGAGATTCATTCGTCAGATTGACCGATATCTTGAACTCCTGTTTCTGCTTCTTTTTCGTCTCTCCCATATCCGTACATACCGTTTCTAGGATCCATTCCTCCAGCTGGTAGAGAATCCCACCCTCTTTTGCCAGGGCAATGACTAACGGCGGATAGATCATCCCCACGAGCGGGTGCCGGAAGCGAAGAAGTGCTTCCGCCCCAAGACATTCCCCTTTATCGTTGAACTGTGGCTGATAGCACAGATTCAATTCTTTCTTTTGGATCGCATCCTCCAAATGATGCAGAAGAATGCGGGAAGTGGTCGATATCCTGCCATCCCCCTTTAACAGCCTCGGTCTCTCCAGCTCAAGCTCACATTTTTTCTGATATTCCACAACCTCATCTACCGCATGACAAAAGCTCCGCACCTTCTGCTCGTCCAGCATTTTTACGAACGGATAGTCGATCAGGATATCCAGGCCCAAAAGCAGCAACTGCAGCAGGGAACCCATCACCGAGCCCGTGGCAATATATCCGCTGAAAAAAATCGGTATCGTCCAATTCACATTTGTTGCAATGACCGGAATCAGTCCTATGGATGTCATCGCATAGGCAATGATGAAATTAATCAGAGGCACAAGGAAAAACGGAATCATCAAAATCGGATTCATCACAATCGGCAGACCGAAGGTCAAAATTTCATTGATATTAAAGATTCCCGGAATGAACCCTGCTTTTGCTATGGATTTATACGATCTTCTCCGGGAGAACAAGAGAATGGCCAACAGCAGTCCCAGGGTCGCTCCCGATCCCCCAAAATTGGTAAATAAATTCAAAAAGGTCGAATGTACGATTTCCTGCGGTGGCTGTCCATGCGCCACTGCCTGGATATTTTTTTCTAATAATTCCCCATAATATCCATCATTGATCTGGTACAAGACATTGTTTCCATGGATTCCAAAGAACCATAAAAGCTGGACGGTAAAAATAAAGGTGATGGCCTGCAGGAATTTTCCAAAATTCAAAGAAAGGAAAAATGCGACCAGATATTTAGAGACCAGCTGCTGTAAACTGCAGTGCAGAGTTTCATATAGAAGCACATTAATAAAAGAAGAAGCTAAAATCACCACGGCAGACGGAAAAATAGAAAAGATAATTCCCAGAAGTCTTGCGTCAAACCCATGGCTCCACCTCTTGATCGTATGTCTCATTCGTTTGGAAATCCATAAAAAGAATTTGCAGCAGAAAAGGGAAGAAAAGATGGCGATGAACATCCCGGAGGTTCCCATATATGAGCTGTCATAATTATCATTCGTGATGCCCGAAAGAATCAAAAAACATACGACAGAAACCACGGGAATGATCAGTTCCATAAAGTTTCCACTGTATCTTTCTTCGTTTTTTATATAACAATCCGCAATCGAAATACTCAAGAAAAGAGAATACCATGACATACACGCCTGATTCAAAAGCTGAAAAGCGTGCAGATACCAATGCATCCCATCGGTGTGAATAAGCTCCTGATATCTCTGTATCGGAAATTCACTAACGACCAGTGCCATGGAACCGATAAAGACCAGAGGCAGCAAACGAAGCAGACCATCCTTTACTGCCATCATGCTTCTGCTTTTTTCCAGAGCATCTGCAATGGTGAATATTTTTTTCCTAAAAAAGCTCACTTTTATCTCCCTTTCTTCTCCGGTATCCAAATCATAGGAACCCTCTAAATCGCAACATTCGGGTTCACTCTTAGAAAAAGCTGTCATAGAACACCTTTTCTTTTGTCAAAGGCTTCTATGGCAGCTTTCACCATGCTCTTTATTCCATTCATTTAGTCTGGGGCATTATTTTTTCTTTCCTAAAATATTTAAAATCCGGATGAATAGATTGATGATATCCAGATAAATCTCTGCCGCACTGCTGACAGCATTGATCATCGTCATCTCTTTCCGATTCGCTCTCGCCCAGTCATAACCGATATAGCCACAGAAGATCATTGCTACGATCCAGTCGAGCAGACCTGTCTCAATGCCAAAGAAAATCATCATGAACTCTACTACGATGGATAATAACAATCCCAGGAACAAGGTCTTTCCCAGTCCATAGAATATTTCTGGATAGATGGAAGAAATAATGATCATCAACATTGTAACCAAAGCAGTAGCTAAAACTGCTTT
>CADBUD010000270.1 GCA_902797785.1 uncultured Lachnospiraceae bacterium | reverse complement strand
ATTCGTTTCCTATATCCTCTACTCGATCATAATAAATTTCTTTTCCTCAACCTCTTTCTTTAAATCATTCTTTGGAAACAGCAGTGTCAAAATGCCATCCTTGAACTTTGCCTTTACATCCTCCTGCTTAATGTTTTTCCCAATGAAAAAGCTCCTCTTGCATTCTCCCAAATAACGCTCCCGGCGGATATACTGTCCGGTCGCATGATTTTGATCCAGCTTTTCTGTATGCTTTGCCTTAATCGTAAGATATCCCTCTTTTAATTCAGCACTGATCTCTTCTCTGGAAAAGCCTGGAATCTCGATTGCCAGCTGATATTCCTGTCCCAGATCCAAAATATCTGTCCGCATCAGAAACGGCCTCTCTGGTCTTTTTCTTCTATCTTCATCAAATGGGAATCCAAACATATCATCAAAAAAATCATCTTTAAATAATCTTGGTGGCATCATAAATTTTTCCTCCTTTATTCATCGCATTTTTTCGTTTTCTTTGCTTTGTAATCTTACTATATCAAATTTTGTTAGCACTGTCAAGTATTGAGTGCTAATTTTATTTTTCTTTGTTACTATCACCGTCAATTTGACAAACGAAAGAGATTCGTCGTACTTGCGCGTAAGAAGCTGTTTTATGTATCAAATTTTCCTACTGTGAATCTTAGAACTCCTCACGGAATAAATTTATTTTTTTAAAAAAACAGGGAAATTAGCAGTCTCAAAATACAACTGCTAATTTCCCTGTTGCCACTCTTTTTATTCCATTTATATTCCTCTTTTAGATCGTCTGTGTTTCATAATACTGTTCGAACATTTTATTGGTCGCATCCAGCGTATCCTGTGAAATCTGTGGAAGATCTTTTCCCCATGCCTTTGTCGCATCTTTATATCCCTTTTCAATTGCTGCCTGCATATCTTTCATCTTTTCCGGATCATCTCCTGCAAGTGCGCTGGCAAAATCATACAGTCTCTGAGAAGTCTGTTTTACGCCATAATATCCATCCTCTGAAATATCCTCACGAGCCTGTGCCTGTGTTTCTTCATCTACTGTAAAATCACCTTTTGCAAGGAATTTCCACATATCCTCTGTGTTTCCATTGGCAATGCTGAAGGAGGATGCCTGACCTGTCATCATCTGCTGTACAATATTTATCAGATTTTGCTGACGTGACTCCTGATCTGCCTTTAACTGAGATACCAAAGCCTTTCTTTCTTCTGCACTCATTTTATTTACAGAATAGGTCGCTTTACTTGTATCTGTTGATTTTTCATAGGTATCCTTCGGTGCTGCTGCCGCTTTTTCCGTACTGGTTTTCTCTGCACTGGTCTTTTCTACGCTGAACTTCTCGGTACTGATTTTCTCCGTAGAGATATTCTCCTTTGCTGAGGATGGAATGGTATTATAATCATTGTAACCCTGGGTATTTGATACTGTATTTACACTCATAATGATTCTCCTTTCTTTTTCCGATCTCGAAATCTTTAAGACATATGTTTTTTATAAAGCTCTGTGTATATTGGAAATGTCTGTAAAGCTCATTTTAATATACTCCTAATTATATATCGGACGATATGTTCCAAAAAATAATAGCTCTTCCAAATTTTCCGTTACTATTCGGTTACTATTCACAGTCAATGTCATTGATGGATCGTTAGATTCATCAGAATCTATCGGAGCGCTGTCAATATAGTGCTATTGTTTCTTTAGGCTCTGAGATGGAGCTGAATTGGAATCTGCGTTAGGATGAATAACGGTCTTTGCTTTAATCTTAGATGTCTTTCCATCTCATTTGGTGCACTGCTGCCCCGGATTTTGGTCACTGAAAGCGACATTTTCCTCATAAATCCGTGTGCATCAATTTATACCGTTAGCCAAAAAACAATGGTTTTCATTAATGTGTATCATAAGCTCATTATGAACACTTTATTTTTTGTTATTTCTAATATAAGCTTCTAATTCCGCTATTTTTTTATCTTTCTCCTTTAATCTTCTATCTTTCTCTTCTATGCTTTTATCCTTCTCTTTTAATCTT
>CADBUD010000269.1 GCA_902797785.1 uncultured Lachnospiraceae bacterium | reverse complement strand
TCTACCTGCTGTGCATAGACATATACACCCTTATATTCTTCTAAATTCATTTTATTCACCACTTTTCCTTATTAGATTAGATTACATGTTTCTCTTTTAATTTTCCCATGATGTAGCTTACGGACTCCTCCGGTGTGTCAAGGACAACTTTTTCTCCTGCCCCTTTCCGTACCTTATCGGAAGCCTTCGCGATCTTTGTAGGAGATCCATTCAGACCAAGGTTGGAATCATCTACATCCTTTAAGTCTGCTCTGCCCCATACGGTGATCTCTGCATCATAAGCATCAAAAATTCCACCTGGAGTCATGTAACGTGGCTCATTCAATTCAGAAAGAGCTGTGATCAGACAAGGCATTTTGGCTTTTAATACATGATATCTGTCATCATACTGACGCTCTACTACGACACTGTCACCTTCAATTTTAATATCCTTTGCATAGGAGATTACCGGAAGATCAAGATGCTCAGAAATCTGAGGTCCTACCTGAGCCGTATCTCCGTCAATGGCCTGACGTCCTGTAATGATCAGATCATATTCTAAGTTTCTCAGTGCGCCTGCGATTGTGGTAGATGTAGCCCATGTGTCTGCACCACCCAATACCCGGTCTGTAACAAGGATTCCCTTGTCAGCGCCCATAGCGATTGCTTCTCTTAATACTTCTTCTGCCTTTGGCAATCCCATGGTAAGAACAGTAACCTCAGCACCATATTCATCTTTTAATCTAAGAGCTGCCTCCAAACCTGCTTTATCATCCGGATTCATGATAGCAAGCATCGCACCTCTGTCCAGAGTCCCGTCCGGATTAAATTTTACTCCGCCCTTAGTATCTGGAACCTGCTTAATACATACTACTACTTTCACGCTATTGTCACTCCTTATTCTTTTATTTTCGTAACCTTGGGTTCTATTATTCTATTTTCGGCTCTGCCAGATTAGCTCAAAAGAGCACCGGAAATAACCATACGCTGTACCTCTGAAGTACCTTCGTAGATTTCTGTAATCTTAGCATCACGCATCATGCGCTCTACATCATACTCTCTGATATATCCATATCCACCGTGCAGCTGTACTGCCTTTGTCGTAACTTCCATAGCAACCTCTGCTGCATAGAGTTTTGCCATTGCAGCTTCTACGGAATAGGAAACCTTTGCTCCATCTGCAAATTCCTGTTTCTTCAATGCAGCCTTGTATACTAAATTCTTGGCAGCCTCTACCTTGGTAGCCATATCTGCCAGCTGGAACTGTGTATTCTGCTGCTGAGCAATGGTACGTCCGAACTGCTTTCTTTCCTTGGTGTACTCGATGGTTCTCTCCAAAGCGCCCTCAGCGATTCCAAGAGCCTGAGCAGCAATACCAATACGTCCGCCATCCAGTGTATGCATTGCGATTGGGAAGCCCTTTCCTCTTGGTCCGAGCAGAGCATCCTTCGGAATACGGCAATCCTGGAAAATCAGCTCATATGTAGCTGAACCACGGATACCCATTTTCTTTTCCTTGGTACCAAAGGTAAATCCCGGCGTGCCTTTTTCTACGATAAATGCAGAAAATCTCTTTACCTTTCTGCCCTTTTTGCCTTCTACGATATCTGTGTAGGCAATGATAATATATACATCTGCAACCTCACCGTTGGTGATGAAGCATTTAGAACCATTTAAAATCCACTCGCCAGTTTCCTCATCCAGAACTGCTTTTGTCTGAACTCCCTGAGCGTCTGTACCGGCACCCGGCTCAGTCAGACCAAATGCACCGATTTTCTTTCCTGATGCAAGATCCGGAATATATTTTTTCTTCTGATCTGGAGTACCATAAGTCAGAATCGGATCAATGCAGAGTGAAGTGTGAGCAGAAACGATAACACCTGTCGTACCGCATACCTTGGAAAGCTCCTCTACGCACATTACATAGGTCAGGATATCACAACCCTGTCCGCCGAATTCCTTTGGTACAGGAATCCCCATGAAACCGCATTTTCCCATTTTTTCTACGGTATCCATTGGGAATTTTTCTGTTTCATCAACCTCCTGAGCCTTTGGTTTAACTTCTGCTTCAGCGAAATCTTTAAATAACTGTCTCGCCATCTCATGCTTTTTACTTAATGTAAAATCCATGCCTTTCTTTACCACCTTTCTTATATTTATCCATCAATAATGGGTTCTTTATTTTACTATTCATTTCACGTCCGTTGTCAGCAGATTTTATTTGCTGTAGTCGTAGAATCCTTTTCCGGTCTTTCTTCCAAGTTTTCCGGCACGAACCATCTTTCTTAACAATGGATTTGGACGATATTTCGGATCTCCTGTCTCGCTGTAGAGAACCTCCATGATAGCAAGGCAGATATCCAGTCCAACTAAGTCTCCTAATGCCAGAGGTCCCATTGGATGATTTGCTCCCAGCTGCATTGCTGTATCGATTCCTTCAACAGAAGCCACACCGTCTGCATAGATGCCTACTGCTTCATTGATCATTGGAATCAGGATTCTGTTAACAACGAAGCCTGCTGCCTCATTTACCTGTACCGGAGTCTTTCCGATTTCTTCGGAAATCTTCTTGATCTGCTCTACCAGCTCGTCCGGTGTGTTCTCACCAGCAATTACCTCAACCAGCTTCATTACCGGAGCCGGATTAAAGAAATGCATCCCGATGATTGGGCGATCTAAGCCGGCACCAATCTCTGTGATGGAAAGAGAAGATGTATTGGTAGCGAAGATACAATCCTTTTTTACGATATCCTGAAGCTCTTTGAAGGTCTGTTTCTTAATGTCCATTACCTCTAAAGCAGCCTCTACGATCAAATCGCAGTCTGTACAGATATCCTTTACTCCTGTTGTAATCTTTGCAAGAATCTTGTCTGCGTCTTCCTGAGCCATTTTTCCTTTGGCAACACGTTTTTCAAAGCCCTTTGCAATTTTATTTTTTCCGTTTGCAGCGAACTCCTCGTTAATGTCACACAATACAACTTCGTATCCTTCTGTCTGAGCGAATGCCTGAGCAATTCCGGAACCCATGGTTCCTGCACCAATAATACCTACTTTCATGATTTAACCTCCATTTTATTTGATTCTTCTATATATTTCTATCTATATTCTGTTTTTAGCAATTCTTAAATGGAACAACTTTTACTTTCTGCTCCTTTGGAGCCAAGAAATTTCCCATTCCTGCTTTTTGATCCTCTGTCTCGAAGCAGTCTCCGAACAACTTTTCCTCAATCACAAGGGCATCATCAATATTTACCTGAAGCCCGTCATTGATTGCCTTTTTGCAGTTGCGAACTGCAATCGGAGCATTTTTTGCAATGGTCTCTGCCATCTTTTTCGCAGCCGGAAGAAGCTCTTCCTGTGGATAGACTGCATTGACAAGACCGATGCGGTATGCCTCGTCTGCTTTGATATTTCTGGCCGTATAGATCAGCTGTTTTGCGATTCCCACGCCAACGATTCTTGCCAGACGCTGTGTTCCGCCAAAGCCCGGTGTGATTCCCAATCCGACCTCAGGCTGTCCAAACAAAGCATTGTCTGAACAGATCCTGATATCACAACTCATGGAAATCTCACATCCGCCACCGAGGGCAAAGCCGTTTACTGCTGCGATTGTCGGAACCGGAAGAGTTTCTAATTTACGGAAAACATCATTTCCTTTCTTTCCGAATGCTTCACCTTCTGCTTTTGTTAGGGTGCTCATTTCTCCGATATCTGCTCCGGCAACAAAGGATTTTTCCCCTGCTCCTGTTAAGATCACACATCTGACTGTATTGATGTCCACCCCGTCTAATACAGCATTTAAATCATCTAACACCTGACTATTTAATGCGTTTAATGCCTTTGGACGGTTGATCGTAATGGTAGCAACCGCTCCGTCTACCTCATAATCTACAAAACCCATGGTAGTTATTCTCCTTTCTGACCTTTGTGGCGTCGATGCAGGTATATAGGAAACACATTTGTTTCCCATCCTTTATCAAAAAGAGAACAGGCTGTCCTTTCTGACAGCCTGTTCTCTCATCACTCTAACTACGCCGCCAAAAGATTTTTCACCATTTTTGCTGATTCAGCATCTCATAAAAAACATTCCTATCTTCTTCAGGCTATGCCTGCATCCATTTATGATCAATCTCTTTCAACGATCGTAGCGCAGCCCATTCCACCGCCAATACACAGAGTAGCGAGACCTTTCTTCGCATCTCTCTTCTGCATCTCATGAAGCAGGGTAACAAGGATACGGCATCCAGACGCTCCTACCGGGTGGCCAAGGGCAATAGCTCCACCATTTACGTTTACTTTGCTCATATCGAATTTTAAATCTCTGGCAACTGCGATAGACTGTGCAGCGAATGCCTCATTTGCCTCTACCAAATCGATATCGTCGATGGTAAGACCAGCGATCTTCATTGCTTTCTGGGAAGCCGGAACCGGACCAACACCCATGATCTTTGGATCTACTCCGCCAAGAGCTCCTGCTACAAAGGTAGCCATCGGTGTCACACCGAGCTCTTTTGCTTTTTCCTCGCTCATGACTACAATAGCAGCTGCTCCATCATTGATACCGGAAGCATTTCCTGCGGTCACAAGACCACCCTCTTTTCCGGAAGCGCAGCGAAGACCTGCAAGGCTCTCCGGTGTCACGCCTGCACGAGGACCTTCATCTGTATCGAACATAACTGTTTCTTTCTTTACTTTTACCGGAACAGGAACGATCTCGTCTTTGAACTTGCCTTCATTTCTTGCAGCCTCACATTTATTCTGGCTGTTTGCAGCGAACTGGTCAAGCTCTTCTCTTGTGATGCCATACTGATCACATACATTTTCTGCTGTAATCATCATGTGATAGTTATTGAATGCATCCCATAATGCGTCATTTACCATCGTATCAATGAGCTCGCCATTGAACATACGATATCCAAAACGTGCTTTCTTTAATGCGAATGGTGCCATGGACATATTCTCCATACCACCGGCAACAACAACATCAGCCTGTCCAGCCATGATCATATTTGCTGCCTCATTGACACACTTTAAGCCGGAACCGCAGACAACGTTTAATGTGAATGCCGGAACCTCTACCGGAAGTCCTGCCTTAATTGCGGACTGACGAGCCGGGTTCTGTCCCTGTGCTGCCTGAATAACGCATCCCATCATTACTTCGTCTACCTGCTCCGGCTTTACGCCTGCGCGATTCAACGCTTCTTTGATCACGATTGCTCCGAGATCTACTGCCGGGGTATTGCTGAGCGCTCCGCCCATTTTACCGATTGCTGTACGACATGCTCCTGCTAAAACTACTTTTCTTGCCATTACCTTAACCTCCATGCTTTCTTTATTTTTTACTATTAACTTTAAAACGCCTCTTATAGAACTATTATAACCGTTACCTATGGATTTTTTGTGACTTTCCTGTTACTAATCTGACGATTCTCTGCCACAAAACGATGGAAAGCTGTTTTTTTATTGATTGATATTTTTTTAACAATCTCGTCAGAAACAAAAACAGATTCACTCCATAATCCAAAGAAAACAATTGGATTCAAACAACATCTTATCACATTATTTTGGCAATTGCAACTAGTATTCTATATTTTTTGTCGTTTTTTTCTCTCTCTTAGTTACAATTCACGGCTTCGTCGTTCTAATTTTATTTTATCGCTTCCAAAGAAAACATTGTGATTTTTTTAACAATCTAGATATTATTTTTCTAAGCTGCCGATTCCGGATTTTTCACTCCTGAACAGTGAACACCCCCAGAAGCAATCATCAAATATCATGCGCACAGCAGGCAATATCCATAACGAATATCGCTTTTGCGTCATACGCATGATATTTGTCTTCTGCCATTGGTGAACCCCCTCTGCTCATTCCATTTTTTCTGCAATCTCATAAGCGTTCATCCAACGAAAACCTTCCGGATCTGCCATGACTCCTCCCTTTAAATCCCATCTCATCTGATGATAATCCTTTAGATAGCTGATTCCTCTCAGATTTTTCGGATATTTCATGAACCACTTAGGAAATCTCTGACGCATGATCTGTTCCGCTAGCCGAACAGCTTCGCTTTCTTTTTCCCCCTTCGGAGTTACTGTTCCGGAAATCTGGATTCCCGGCGGACTTGCATGCAAAAGGACCACGCTTCCATCCTCGCAGCTTCCGAACACAAGATAAACATGCCCATCCTCACAGCTCATAATATCTCCGCACCGATAGTCTCTGACCTCCGACTTTGGCGTAAAGGTGCCCCATCCTTTTTTTGCATATTCCCAGGCAATTTCTGCTGCTTTATAGACATAGCGTTCCTCTCTGCTCTGTTTCTCATGGAATAAATTATAAAAGAGCCAGCCTAAATATCCGGAACAGTCCAGCCCTTTTCCTGACCGATAACGGTATTTCTGGTATTGATAGCTTCCATCCTGCTGCTCAAAAAACGCCTCCCATTGTGGATTTACACCGATTCTCAAAGCATCCTCTCCCGCGCCACTGTCCGTTTCATTCCATCCGCCCCCATAAATATACATCGTCTTTCCCATTGGAAGCATCGCCGTCTTCAGCATCTGCTTTAACGTCGGTTTTGAAATTTGCTCCATATTTTCCCCGTCCATTCCGCTGACTGTTCTTATTTTAATCGTATGCATCAGATGAAAAAAGGTGAATTGACTGTGAATGGTTACCATACAGAAAAAAAAGATATAAAAAAAGCTGGCCCGCACTGTCAGGCGTTTTGCCTTTCCAGTGCAGGACCATCTCTCTGCTGCTTTTTCCAGTTTTTGTTAGGAACTGTGCGAAAATAACCTGTACATTATGCGCTGCATTTTTTAGTTCTCTAATCTCTTTAAGAGTTCCTCTCTCTCATTTTCATATCCCGGTTTTCCAAGAAGAGCGAACATATTTTTCTTGTAGCTTTCTACTCCCGGCTGGTTGAATGGATTTACTCCGAGAAGATATCCACTCACGCCACAAGCAAACTCGAAGAAATAGAACAGCTCACCCAGAAAAAATTCATTCTGTATCGGAATGTTGATGACAAGATTTGGAACATTGCCGTCGGTATGTGCCAGTATGGTTCCGTTCATCGCGCTCTTATTGACAAAATCAACGGTCTTTCCTGCCAGATAATTTAATCCGTCCAAATCGACGTCTTCTTTTTTAATCGTCAGATCACATCTGGATGTTTCAACATTCATTACGGTTTCAAATAAGATGCGGTTTCCATCCTGAATGAACTGTCCCATCGAGTGAAGATCTGTCGTCAAATCGACTGAAGCCGGGAAGATTCCCTTCTGATCCTTTCCTTCGCTCTCTCCATAGAGCTGCTTCCACCATTCGGAAATATAATGAAGGCTTGGCTCATAGTTTGCCAAGATCTCCACGGTCTTTCCCTTTCTTAAAAGAAGGTTTCTGACTGCTGCATAAAGAAGTGCGTCATTTTCTTCAAATTCACTTTCAAGCGCAAGCTTTCTTCCTTCCTGTGCCCCCTTCATCAGCTGATCGATATTCGCACCGCTGACTGCAATCGGAAGAAGTCCGACAGCGGTCAACACAGAGAAGCGTCCGCCGACATCATCAGGAACCACAAAGCTCTCATAGCCTTCCTCATTGGAGAGGTTTTTCAATGCCCCTCTTGCTTTATCCGTCGTCGCATAAATCCTCTTTGCTGCTTCTTCTTTTCCATATTTCTGCTCCAGCATTTCTTTAAAAATGCGGAAGGCAATTGCCGGCTCTGTCGTCGTCCCGGACTTAGAAATAATATTTACAGAATAGTCCCTGTCTCCGATCACGTCGATCAAATTGGACAAATAGGTGCTGCTGATGCTGTTTCCTACGAAATAAATCTCTGGTGTTTCCCGAATCTCTTTGGAAATCATATTGTAGAAATTATGACGAAGGAACTCAATCGCTGCCCTCGCTCCTAAATAAGAGCCTCCGATTCCGATAACGATCAGAACCTCCGAATCTGACTGAATTTTTTTGGCTGCTTTTTTGATCCGGTCAAATTCCTCTTTGTCATAATCTACCGGAAGGTCCAACCAGCCAAGGAAATCATTTCCCGCTCCTGTTTTGGATACCAGAGTTTCTTTTGCGAGAGCAACTGATTTTTTAATGTTTTCTAATTCATGCTCCCGGATAAATGGTGCTGCTTTTGCATAGCTGAACGTAACTTTTTCTAACATTCTACTTTCACTCCTTTTTGAATTTTATCTTAATGCATTAATCTTACCAAATTTCCCAGAAAAAGTAAAGATTTTTTAGTCATTTTGACTTC